>JAEVHO010000182.1 GCA_016802835.1 Micromonospora sp. ATA32
TGGTCAGCGTGCTGCCGGCGATCGCGCCGTCCCGGCTCAGCCGGGCCACCCCCGTCGGTGACGGTGACCGCCTGGCCGCCCAGCTCGTACTCGCCGTCGGCCATCCCGGCCGCGGCCATGGCGTCGGTGATCAGGGCGGCCGCTCGGGCCCGGCGACCGAGGCGGCGAAGGTGAGCGTCCCGTCGTGCAGGTGCACCCCGTCGGCGACCAGCTCGCAGACCACGTTCGGGGCGTCCAGCAGGGCCAGCACCGGCCCCGGCTCCCGATGGTGCACCGGCCGCATGCCGTTGAACAGGTGAGTGGCCACGCTGGCGCCGGCGGCGACCGCGGCCCGGGTCTCGTCGTACGTGGCGTCGGTGTGCCCGATCGCGGCGACCACCCGATGCGAGGTCAGCAGCTTGATCGCCGCCAGCGCGCCGTCGCGTTCCGGGGCCAGCGTCACCATCCGGATCGCGCCCGCACCCCGCTCGATCAGCTCGGCCAGCTCGTCGGTCGACGGGTCCCGCAGGAACTCGGGGTTCTGCGCGCCGCAGCGGGCCGAGGAGAGGTACGGGCCCTCCAAGTGGATGCCGGCCAGCACACCGGAGTCGACCAGCGGGGCGAACGCGGCGGTGGCGTCCCGCATCAGCGCGAACGGGGCGCTGACCAGGCTGGCCAGCAGGGTGGTGGTGCCGTGCCCGAGGTGGAACGCGGCGGCGCGGCGGGCCTGCTCCGCGTCGCCGGTGGTGAAGGTGTGCCCGCCCCCGCCATGGGTGTGCATGTCCACGAAACCGGGCAGGACCCAGTGGCCGTCCCGCACCGACGGATATTCCGCCACCGCGGTGATCCGGCTGCCGTCGACCTCCACGCAACCCTGCCGGATCACGCCGGTCGGGGTCACCACCTTGCCGTTCACCCGCAGGGTCATCGCGTCTCCAGATTCGTCGGGGCGCCCGGGGCGAGCAGGGCGTCCAGGCCGAGCAGGGCGCGCCGAGGCAGCCGGCCTCGTCGCCGAGGGCCGCCGCGACCAGGCGCGGCTCCCGGTGGAAGGTCATCCGCTCGTGCAGCGCCGCGCGCAGCGGGTCGAGCAGTTGGCGACCGGCCTGGGCCAGACCGCCGCCGAGCACGATGGTCTCCACGTCGAAGAGGGCCTGACCGGTGGCGAGCCCGTCGGCTAGCGACTCGACCGCCTCCCGCCAGACCAGACCGGCCAGTTCCTCGCCGGCCGCCGCCCGCTCGGCCACCTCGGCGGCCGTGACCGTGGTGCCGGCGAACTCCGCGTACCGGCGGCCGATCGCGGCGGCCGATGCCACCGCCTCGAGGCATCCGGGCCGACCGCAGCCGCAGCGCGGGGCCGTCGGGACGTACCAGGATGTGGCCGATCTCGCCGGCGGCGCCGTGGGCGCCGACGGTGGCCGACCCGTCCACCACGTGCGCGGCGGCGATGCCGGTGCCGATCGCGACGAAGAGGACGTGCCGGGCGCCCCGTCCGGCGCCGAGCCGCGCCTCGGCCAGCCCACCGGCGCGCACGTCGTGGCCGAGCGCCGTCGGCAGCCCGAGCCGCGCCACCGCCAGGTCCCGCAGCGGTACGTCCCGGAAGCCCACGTTCGCCGACCAGACCGCCACCCCGGCGGCCTCGTCGACCACCCCGGGGACGGCGATGCCGCAGGCCACCGGGTCGAGCCCGGCGGCGTGGGCCTTGCCGGCCAGCCCGTCGGCGACATCCAGGATGGTGCCGACCACGGCGTCCGGGCCGCGCCCGGCGTCGGTGGCGTGCCGCTCGGCGTGCACGGTCGTGCCGTCCGGGCGGACCAGGGCGCATTTCATCCCGGTGCCGCCCACGTCCAGCGCGACGACCACCCGGTCGTGCCCGGCGGCGGGGCCGTCGTTCACGCCAGCACCACGGAACGGGTCAGGTGGCGGGGGGCATCCGGGTCGAGCCCGCGGCTGGTGGCGAGCGCGATCGCGAAGCGCTGGGCCAGGATCAGGTCGGCCATCGGATCGACCGGGGTGCGGCCGGCCGCCCAGCTGCCGAGCACGGTGCGGCAGCCGTGGGTGCGGCTGTGCACGAAGGCGGCGCCGGTGGCCGCGACGTCCTCCGGCAGGCCGTCGGGCAGGTCGCCGAACGCCCAGACCAGCCGGCCCGGGGCGGCGATGGCGATCGGGCCGTGCCGGTAGTCCATCGCCGGGTACGCCTCGGCCCAGAAGGTGGCCGCCTCGCGGCACTTCAGCGCGGCCTCCTGGGCCAGTCCGACCGTCCAACCGCGACCGAGGAAGGTGACCTGCTCGATCCCGGCCGGGTCGATCGGCAGCGGGGCGCGTACCGCCACCTCGGCGTCGGCGGCGAGCGCGTCCACGTTGTCGCCGAGGTGGGCGCGGAGCAGAGCCAGCGCGGTGGTGGCGAAGCGGGTCTGCACCACGGACCGCTCGTCGGCGAAGGGCATGGTCACCGCAGCGTCGGCCAGCTCCACCGCCGGGGAGGCCGGGTCGCCGACCAGGACGGTGCTGGGCACCTGCCCGCGCAGCGCGCCGAGCAGCTCCAGCACCTCCGTGGTGGTGCCGGAGCGGGTGATCGCGATCAGCCGGTCGTAGCGACGGCCGGCGGGGAACTCGGAAGCCTGAAAGGCGTCGGTCTCACCCTGGCCGGCGGCCTCCCGCCGGGCGGCGTACGCCATCGCCATGAACCACGACGTGCCGCAACCGACCACGGCGACCCGCTCGCCCGGGCGGGGCAGGTCGGCGCCGGCGGTGGCGGCGAGCCGGACCGCCTCGCGCCAACAGTCGGGCTGGCTCGCGATCTCCGCGTGGACGTACGCCATGAGAACTCCTCACCGGGGAGACCGTTGCGCAATACGGCTCGTTATGGCCGTCTTTCGCGCGTTATTCTGCGCGAGCCCGGGCGGCTCTGGCAACCAGCTCCCCGATCGCGCAGGTCATGGTTTTGCGCCCTCGTAGTTTCGCGCACTACTGTGCACGCAATCAATCACCGTCCGTGCAGAGTCAGTGGAGGCCCCCGCGGTGGACCGGTACGCCCGATGGAACGCGCTGCTCGAGATGCTGACCGACAACGGCCGGGTCAGCGTCGAGGAGGCCGCGGCACGCCTGGGCGTCTCCCAGGCCACCATCCGGCGTGACTTCGACCAGCTCGCCCAGCAGCAGATGATCACGCGGACCCGGGGTGGCGCGGTCGCCAACGGCGTCTCGTACGACCTGCCGCTGCGCTACAAGACCGCCAAGCACTCGGCGGAGAAGCAGCGGATCGGCGCCGCCGCGGCGGCGCTGGTCTCGCCGGGCACGGTGGTCGGCCTCAACGGCGGCACCACCAGCACCGAGGTGGCCCGGGCGCTCGCCGTCCGGCCCGACCTGAACACCAGCGCCGAGGGTGCCCAGCTGACCGTGGTCACCAATGCTTTGAACATCGCCAACGAGCTGCTGGTCGCTCGCGGATGAAGGTGGTGGTCGCCGGGGGCGTGGTGCGGCCGAAGTCGTTCGAGCTGGTGGGCCCGCTCGGCGGCGCGCTGCTGCGGGAGGTCACCCTGGACGTCGCGTTGCTCGGCGTGGACGCGATCGACCCGCAGCTCGGCGCCGCCGCGCACCACGAGGGCGAGGCCGCGATGAACAACCTGATGGTGGCCCGGGCCAAGCGAGTGGTGATCATCGCCGACTCGTCCAAGCTGGGCGGTCACGCCTTCGCCCGGATCTGTCCCGTGGACCGGGTGGAGACCCTGGTGACCGACTCCGGCGCCGCGCCCGAGGTGGTCGAGGCGTTCCGCGCGGCCGGCGTGCACGTCGTCTGCGCCTGAAGCGCGAAGTCGGGCCGCCGTTCGGTCACCCCGGGTAGCGGTGGATCCCGCTCTGCGTACCGAAAGAGTGAGTCGCGGCGCGCCGATGCATACCGCGTATTGCCGTTCGCTGCATACCGAGTATGGTGTCGCGTGTCATAACGCTCGCCATCGGGGGAGGTGCAGCTTTGTCAGCTGTCCTGGAGATCGAAGGTCTACGTAAGACGTACAAGAGTCGTCGGCGCGGCACCCGCAACGCGCTCGACGGCTTCGACATGCGGGTCGAGGCGGGGCAGGTGCACGGCTTCCTCGGCCCCAACGGGTCGGGCAAGACCACCACCCTGCGTACGCTGCTCGGCCTGATCCGGCCGGACGGCGGCCGGATGGCGATGCTCGGCCACGAGGTGCCACACGCGCTGCCGGCGGTCGCCGGTCAGGTCGGCGCCATCGTGGAGAGCCCGCAGTTCTTCCCGCAGTTCTCCGCCCGGGACACCCTGGCGCTGCTGGCCGGCGCCGGCGAGGTCCCGCCGCGGCGGGTCGACGAGGTGCTGGAGCTGGTGGGCCTCCGGGACCGCGCCGGTGAGCGCGTCAAGACGTACTCGCTGGGCATGAAGCAGCGGCTGGCGGTGGCCTCGGCCCTGCTGAAGAACCCGAAGCTGCTGATCCTCGACGAGCCGGCCAACGGCCTCGACCCCGGCGGCATCCGGGAGATGCGGACCCTGGTCCGGGACCTGGCCGCCGCCGAAATGACGGTGCTGCTCTCCAGCCACATCCTCGGCGAGATCCAGCTCATCTGCGACTCGGTCACCATCATCTCGCTGGGTCGCCGGGTCGCCTTCGGCCCGGTCGACCAGGTGCTCGCCCAGCACTCCCAGGGCGCGGTCCGGGTACGCCTCGAGGCGGTCACCGACCTGCCGGCCGCCGCCGAGGCGCTGATCCGCGCCGGCGTCCGGGTGACCGGTCACCCCGACCACCTGATGCTCTCCGGCGTCGACAAGCCGGCCATCGTCAGCCGGCTCCTCGCCGAGCAGGGCCTGTACGTCAGCGAGCTGGCCCCCGTCGTGGTCGACCTGGAGAGCGTCTTCCTCGAACTGACCGCCACCGCGCCGGTGCCCGGTCAGCACCGCCAGGTCGACCAGTCCACGAAGGTCGGTGAGCCGGGACAGCCCGGCGCCACCACGGGAGGTTGGGGCGCATGAGCCTGTACGTCACCGAGCTGCGCCGGCTGTTCAAGCGTCGGCTTACCCGGTTGCTGCTGGTGCTGCTGATCCTCGGGCTCGGCGGAATCGCGGTCGTCTTCAGTTTCTCCAGCCACAAGCTCTCCCCGGCCGTGATCGCCGAGGCGCAGGCCGAGGCCGATGTGCAGTACCAGCGGGCGCTGGGCGACTGGCGGCAGGCGGTCACCGAGTGCGACGCCGCCAAGGCCCGCGGCGAGAACACCGAGCAGCGGTACGGCCCGGACTGCGGTCGGGAGTGGCAGCCACAACCGGAGATGTTCGACCCGAAGTGGAACCTGCCGTACCAGTTCGACTTCCGCAACGAGTTCGGCATCTTCGTCGCCGTCTTCGCCGGTGCCACCGCGCTCTTCGCCTTCCTGGTCGGCGCCTCCTTCGTCGGCGCCGAGTGGAGCACCGGCGGCATGATGAACCTGCTGCTCTGGCGGCCGAAGCGGCTGACGGTGCTGGCCACCAAGCTGGCCGCCCTGCTGACCACGCTGCTCGGGGTGAGCCTGGCGCTGGGCGCGCTCTGGACCGTGGCGTTCTGGCTGATCGCGAAGAACCGGGGCACCACCGCGAAGGTGACCGCCGGCGTCTGGCAGTCCTCGGCGCTGGACGGGGTCCGGGCGCTCGGGCTGATCCTGGCGGTCGGCGCGGCGGCCTTCGCGCTGGCCTCGCTCGGTCGGCACACCGCGATGGCGCTGGGCGCCGCGGTCGGGCTCGGGGTGATCAGCGAGATCGCCATCCGGATCGGGGTGGCCATGGCGGGGGTCCGGTTCGGTGACCGGTGGGTGCTCTCCACCTACGCGCTGGCCTGGTTCCAGAAGCAGTGGACGCTGCTGGACCATCGCTCGTGCGACTTCTCCCAGGGACAGTGCAGTCCGAAGGAGCTGATCATCACCTGGCAGGACTCGGCGCTGGTGTTCGGCGTCGGTACGGCGCTGGTGCTGGTCGCCGCGTTCTGGATGATGCGGCGGCGGGACATCACCTGACCGCGTCGGTGGGTCCCGTGCGTGACCGGTTCGGCACGCACGGGACCCGCCGACGTCTGATGCGGTCCGGGCCGGGCCTGGTTAGGCTGAGGCCCCCCGGTTGGCGTCGCCGTGCCGGCCGTCCGCCCTGCTGAGGAGCGCCATGCAGCCCGCCGACGCCTCCCCGGCCGCCGCCGAGCGGCCGGAGACCGCCGGGGTCACCGTTCCCCCGCCCCGTTCGGCCCCGGACGTCGAAGCGGCCCCGACCGTCCCGCCGGCCGCCGTCGCGGACGCCGCGTCGGATCCGGAGACGACGCCGGACGTCGAGGGTGGACGGTCGCCGGAGGCGACCCGGACGCCTCCCGGGCCGGCACGCTGACCGACCGGGACCGTCGGATCCTCGCCTTCGAGCAGCAGTGGTGGAAGCACGCCGGGGCCAAGGAGCAGGCGATCCGGGACAGCTTCGGGCTCTCCGCGACCCGGTACTACCAACTGCTCAACGCCCTGCTCGACAACCCGGCGGCGCTGGCCGTCGACCCGCTGCTGATCGGTCGACTCCGCCGGTTGCGCTCCTCGCGGGCCCGCAGCCGCCGCCGCTGACCGGGCCACCACGCGAACCGGCCACCGGGAGCCGGGCCGCGGCGCCGGCCGGCTGGCGGCCCCGGAGAGCCAACCGAACCTGACGTTACCGTCGATGACGGCCTGGCATCGGAAAGTCGCCCAGGTGCTCCCGGTCCGGCCGGCCGCCGGCATGTCGCCGGCCCGACCGGGTAGGCGGGCACCGACGGAGGGAGCGGGGAGATGGCGGGACCAGACTGGCCCGGCCCGTCGGGCGGTCGGCTGGCTCGGCCGCTCGCGACGGCGCCGATGATGCGGGTGCGTTCCGCCTCCGCGCCGGCCCCGGGGCGGCCGGAGAACGAGGACGTGGTGTTCCGGTTCGGTTCGCTGGTCGGCGTGCTGGACGGGGCGACCGTACCGGAGGGCTTCGACACCGGCTGCGTACACGGACCGGCCTGGTACGTCCGGCACCTCGCGCCCGGATCGGGCTGGCCGCCGCCGCGCGGCCGGCGGCGACGCTGGTGAGCAGCCTGGCGGCGGCGATCCTCGCGGTTCGCGCCGACCACGGCGGCGACTGCGACCTCGATCATCCCGGCACGCCGTCGTCCACCGTCTGCCTGCTCCGGGCCGGCGGCGACCAGCTCGACTACCTGGTGCTCTGCGACAGCCCGCTGGTGCTGGACGCAGGCGGACGGGTGTCGGTGATCTCCGACGACCGGCTCGACACCGCGATGGCGGAGCTGCGGCGGACCGCGGCCACGGTGCCGGCGGGCGAGGCCGACCAGGCCACCCGGTTCCGGCACGCCGTCGCGGTGCAGCGGGAGCGGATGAACCGGACGCACGGTTACTGGGTGGCCGCCGCCGACCCTGACGCGGCGTACCACGGGGTGACCGGGACGCTGCCGCTGCGCGGCCCCGAGGCGGTACGCCGGGCGGCGCTGCTCAGCGACGGCGCCTCCTGCGCGGTCGAGCAGTTCCGGCTCTTCGACTGGGCCGGGCTCCTGGACCTGGTGTCCACCGAGGGGCCGGACGCGCTGATCGGTCGGGTCCGGGACGCCGAACGTGACCACGCCGACCGGCTGCGCCGGTACAAGCGTTCCGACGACGCCTCGGTGGTGTTCTGTGAATTCGACAGCGGAGCGTGAGGCAGAACACGTCGCCGGGACGACCGGCCGATACCTTCCACCGGACCGCCAGTCGGCGACCAAAGGGGTGGACTTGGGCCGGTAGGGGCGGCAGACTGCGGCACGTGGCGGGTGCGGTACGACTGGAGCCGGTGGACGAGCGGAACCTGGAGCCGTTGCTCTCGGTAGCCGTCGCCGAGGCAGAGCCTGGGGACGTCATGCCCCCGGTGGAGGCCCCGGCGGGGTGGTCGCACGCCCGGCGCGAGGCGTTTCGGGACTACCACCGGGCCAGCTTCGGCGGCCTGGACGGCCCCACCCGCACCCTGATGTACGCCATCCTCGCCGGCGGCGAGGTGGTCGGCATGGTGCGCATGACGCGCTGCGACGAACCCGGCACGGTGGAGACCGGCATGTGGCTGGGTCGCTCCGCGCGCGGCCAGGGCCTCGGCGCCGCCGCCCTGCGGGAGTTGTTGAACGCCGCCGCCGCGGCCGGCATGAAGGCCGTGGTCGCGGACACCACCCGGGACAACCCCGGTGCCGTCTCGGTGCTGTCGAAATGCGGCGCGAAATTGAGCGAGGACGGCGATAAGGTGCACGGCGAAATCTGTCTGGATTCGACGCCGCCAGCGTTGTAGCTCCCACTTGTTTTAATCCTCCTCCTTATCGCCCTTACGGGCTGTCCCTGCCTGTCGTGACGACACTGTCCGCTTTGCCGGGCCTGCCGACTTCGGCTCCCCGGCACCCCGCTGACCAGCGGGGGAGCGTGTGGGAAATGCGTCGAGATGTTTTGCCGATAGGCCCTGGGGTACTGCCCGCCGGGTCCGCGAATACGGGACATCCGATCAGAGGACCTTCCTCCGCTATTCCCCGGTAGCTGTTTCCGGCCTCGGTGGGATCGGGTGCCCGGTTGTTCACCGGGGAGTAAGGAGAACTGATGAAGAGCGGAGCACGAATCGGACTCGCGGTCGCCTCGGCTACCTCCTCGGCCGCCGCAGGAAGCTGCGTACCGCCCTGACCCTGGCCGCCGCCGTAGCGGTCGGCCGAGCCAGCCGCGACCCGGGCGGGCTGCTGAAGCAGGGCAGCGGCCTCCTGCAGTCCTCACCTCAGCTGAGCAACCTCAGCCGCCTCGGCGGACCGCTCGCCTCCGCGGGTAAGGCGGCGGCGACCGCGGCAGCCGGCAGCGGGGTCGACGCGCTCAGCGGCAAGCTCCGCGGCAGCGCCGAGAAGATGCGGCGGAAGTCCGCCGGCGGCGCCGAGGGCCGCGGCGGGCAGGCCGACGAGCAGTCGGGCGGGTACGACGACGACCAGGCCCGCGACGACCGGTCCGGCGGATACGACGACGACCAGGACCGGGTCGACGAGCAGGACCGCGACTCCGGCGGTGGCGACCGGCGCGAGCGTTCCGGCACCGGCCGCGGCCAGCGGCGGGGGCGGTGACCATGCCGGCAAACGTGAACCCGGGTGGCCTCGGCGGCAACGTGCGCGACCAGCTCACCGGGGATCTGAAGGACCTGGCCGCCGCGATCGGCGAACGTGCCGTCTCCGTGGTGACCGAGCGACTCACCGGCGCGACCGGACGACTCAGCGAGTACGCGAAGCAGGGCGGCGGCCCGGGCCTGATCGCCGCCGCCACCGGCGCGCAGAAGCTCGCCGAGGGGCACTGCCCGGTGCAGGCCATGTTCCATGCCGGCCTCGCCGGCGGTAAGGAGAAGCTGATGGCGGCGTTCGGTGGTGGCGGCGGCAAGGGCGGCAGGAAGAAGCTCAAGGTCACCAACATCGTCGAAACCATCGAGGTCGGTGTGCCGGTCCGGGTCGCGTACAACCAGTGGACCCAGTTCGGCGACTTCCCGAGCTTCATGAAGAAGGTCGAGACCGTCGACGCGCAGTCCGACGAGAAGGTGAGCTGGAAGGCGCAGGTCTTCTGGTCGCACCGCAGCTGGGAGTCGACCGTCGTCCGGCAGATCCCGGACAAGCTCATCCACTGGCGGTCGAAGGGCGAGAAGGGCTCGGTCGACGGCACGGTGAGCTTCCACGAGCTGACCCCGGACCTGACCCGGATCCTGGTGGTCCTCGAGTACCACCCGCAGGGCCTCTTCGAGCACACCGGCAACCTCTGGCGGGCCCAGGGCCGCCGGGTCCGGCTGGAGCTGAAGCACTTCGTCCGGCACGTGATGACCTCCACCGTGCTGGACCCGGACTCGGTCGAGGGCTGGCGCGGCGAGATCGAGGACTCCCAGGTGGTCAAGGACCACGAGACCGCGCTCCGCGAGGAGCAGGAGGCCGGCGAGGAGCAGGGCCGGGCCGAGGAGCCCGAGGAGGAGCAGCCGGAGAAGGAGCGGCGCCGGCCCGCCGAGCGCGGCCGTCGTCGGCCGCCGGAGCGCCGCCGTCCCCCCGAGGAAGAGGAGTACGAAGCCTACGACGAGGGCGAGGACTTCGACGAGGGGTACGACGAGGAGGAGCCCGAGGAGG
>JAEVHO010000183.1 GCA_016802835.1 Micromonospora sp. ATA32
GCGGTGCTGCCCGAGCTGTTCCTGCCGGCGTACCATCGCCGACCCTGGCCGCCGACCGGCCGGCACCGACGTCCGCGGCCGACCTCGACGGCGTCGTCGACGATCCGCGGCTCGACCCGGTCCGCGGCGCGGCTCGCGACGGCCGGCTGACGGTGCTGGTCGGCGCGCGGTCCGCCACCCGGACGGCCGCCGGACCATCTCCTCGCTCGTGGTCGATCCGGCCGGCGTCGTCCGGGCCGGGTACGACAAGCAGCAGCTCTGGGGCGGCGAGCGCGAGCTGTTCAGCCCGGGCCGGCGGGGCGCCACCCTGCTGGTCGACGACTGGCGGCTCGGGCTGGGCATCTGCTACGACGGCTGCTTCCCCGAGCACGGCCGGGCAGCCGCCGCCGACGGCGCGCACGGCTACCTCTGCCCGAGCGGCTACCTGACCGGCTCGGCGCACCGCCGCGACCTCTACTACGCGGCCCGCGCCCTGGACAACACCATGTACGTCGTCTTCGCCAACGCCGTCGGCGGCGCCGACCCGTGGCGGTTCAACGGCGGGGCGGCGGTCTACGACCCGGAGGGACGCCCGCTGGCGCGCGGCGCGGACGCCGGCGAGGACGTGCTCGTCGCCGCGCTGGATCCGGCCGCCCTCGCGGCGACCCGGGCGGCGCACTCGATGCTGGCCGATCGTCTTCCCGACCAGGGGCTCACCCGTTCGACGCTGTTCGGCTGACGGACGTCGGCAGGCCGCCAGGCACTGTCGGCAGGACACCTGGGTCCCGTAGGGTGCCCGAGTGCCACTGCTCCTGCTGGACCTGGAGAACACCCTGCTCGATCGGGCCGGGCCGTTCCGTGCCTGGGGAGAGCGTTTCCTGGACAGCGTCGGTGCCCCGGCGACCGACATCGACTGGCTGCTCTCCATCGACGCCGACGGGCTGACCGACCGCTGGGACATCGCGGACGCGATCCGGGACCGGTACGGGCTGCGGATCCCCTCGATCGACCTGGTCGAGGAGCTGCACGACGGGGTGGTGGCGCACACCCGGCTGGACCCGCTGGTGGCCTGTGCGCTGCGGATCGCCGACGACTCCGGCTGGGTGCCGGTGGTGGTCAGCAACGGCGCGGTACGCCAGCAGGACGCCATGATCCGGCGTACCGGGCTGGACCGGTACGTCGCCGACTGGGTGATCTCCGAGGAGGCCGGGGTCAGCAAGCCGAACCCGAGGATCTTCGCGCTGGCCGCCCAGCGGGCCCGGATGTCGCTGCGCGGCGCGTGGGTGGTGGGGGACGGCCCGGAGGCGGACATCGGGGGAGCGGCGGCGGTCGGCCTTGCCCAGCGTCTGGCTGCACCGGGGCCGCACCTGGTCGGACAGCCCGGTTCGCGCCGACCCGGACGGTGGACGGGCTGATCGCCGCCGTCGCCACGGTGCTCGCCGGGTAATTCGGTTGCCACCGGGCGGTGTTGCCGGTGAGCATGGTGCCGCGCGCGGGCGCACCGGGCAGAGCCCGGTCGAGTGAGAAGGAGGTCGGTCATGGCCGTATTCGCAGGGTCGTTCCACCTGCCTCCATCAGCCTCGATCAAGGGATCACCACCGCAGTGCGCGAACACGACTTCGCGGCGCCCGAGCGCCGTACCCGCGGCAAGAGCCGCTTCGACGACGACGAACCCGATTTCCTGAAGCACGGCCGGTCCGTCGCGCCGGCCTTCAGCCACCCCGACCGCGAGCTGGACCTCGTCGGCCCCGACGTCGATCCGGACGCCGCCACGGAGGAACCCTGGTCCTCCTGGGACCAGGCCGTGCACGGCCCGGAGCCCTACCCGGACTGGCTGGTCACCGAACTGGCCGCCCGGGACACCGAGCTCGGCGTGCTCAAGACCGGCAAGGAGGCCGACGTCCACCTCCTGCGCCGGGCGGTGCCGGAGACCGACCGGTCCTGCCTGCTGGCCGTCAAGCGTTACCGGGACGCCAACCACCGGCTGTTCCACCGCGACGCCGGCTACCTGGAGGGGCGCCGGGTGCGCCGGTCCCGGGAGAACCGGGCGATGGCCGGGCGTACCGCCTTCGGCCGGCAGATGATCGCCGGTCAGTGGGCGGCGGCCGAGTTCGCCGCCCTCGCCCGACTCTGGGAGATCGGCAACGAGTCCGGCACCATCGCCGTGCCGTACCCGGTCCAGCTGCTCGGCACCGAGCTGATGCTGGAGTTCGTCGGCGACCCGGACGAGGGTCAGGCCGCGCCGCGGCTCGCCCAGCTGCGCCCCGAGCCGGCCGAGCTGCGCTCGCTGTGGGATCAGCTCGTCGACGCGCTGGTCGTCCTGGCCCGGGCCGGGCACGCCCACGGCGACCTGTCGCCGTACAACCTGCTGGTGCACCGGGGGCGGTTGGTCATGATCGACCTGCCCCAGGTGGTCGACGTGGTGGCCAACCCCCAGGGCCCGGAGTTCCTGGCCCGGGACGTGCGGGTGGTGGCCGCCTGGTTCGCCGCGCGCGGGCTGCCGGTCGGGGATGCCGATCCGGCCGCCCTGACCGAGCTGCTGCTGCGCGAGGCGGGCATCCGCTGAACGCCGCGTCCCGGGCGGCCACCGCCGCCGCCCGGGACGCCGACCCGCTGCGCACCGCGGGACGGGTCTACTGGAGGTAGCGCTCCACCGCGGGCTTCTGGCGTACGCCCTGAGCCTCCGGGTCACCGTGGGTCTGCCGGGCGGCCCGACGGCGGCGCAGCAGGTCCCAGCACTGGTCGAGGGATTCCTCCAGCTCGCGCAGCCGGTCCCGCTCGTCATCGGTGCCCGACTCCTTGGCCTGCGCCGCCGACCGGAGCCGGTGCTCCTCGTCGACCAACTCGGTGATCCGGTTGAGAATGGTTCTGTCGTCCATGCCCCTGAGCCTGGCACAGGGTGCCGGGGCGCGCCCGGATTCACCCGCCGCCGACGGCCCCGCCCTGCGGTAGGTTGCCGACCCATGACTCTCACCGTCCGTGATCTGCGACCCGCCGACGCCGTCGCCGTCGCCGAACTGCTCGGGGTCGTCGCCCCGCACCAGCTGATCACAGCGGAGTGGATCACCTGGCGGGTCACCAGCACGCCGGCGGCGGAGCGATTCGGCGTCCTGGTCGCCGAGGCCGACGGCGGGCTGGTCGGTGCCGCCCTGACGGGCCTGCTGCACGAGAGCGCGGAGCAGGGGCTGGGCTTCGCCAACCTGAGCGTGCACCCGGACCGGCGGGGGCGGGGCGCTGGGTCGGCGCTGCTCGCCGCCGCCGAGTCCCGGCTGGTCGGGCTCGGCGCGCGGATCTCGTACGCGAAAGTGGCCGACAACCCCGCCTGCATCACCTTCGCCGAGCGCCGGGGGTACCTGCGCGGCCGGCGGACCTCCTTCCTGTGCCTGGACCTGGCCAGGGCCACCCTGTCCACGCCACCGGCTCTGCCCGAGGGGGTTCGGCTGCACGGCGCGGCCGAGTTGACCGACCTGCGGCTGCTCTACGAGGCGGACCTGGACGCCTCCCGGGACGAGCCCGGCGAGGCGGAGATGGACGAGATCGGTTACACCGACTGGCTGACCGTCTACTGGCATCGGCCGGACCTGGATCGGGAGCTGACGTCGGTGGCCACCGTGGACGGTGCGGTGGCGGCGTTCAGTTTCGCCCTCACCGACGGCCGGGATCGCTACCGGTCCGGCATGACGGGCACCAGGCGGGCGTACCGGGGACGAGGGCTGGCTCGTGCCGTCAAGCACCGCTCGCTGTCCCGGGCCGGGGCCGCCGGCCACCGGTACGCGTACACCAGCAACGACGCGGGGAACGCAGCGATGCTGGCGGTCAACGACCGGCTGGGTTACCGGCCGGTCGGCGCGGAGTGGCGCTACCGCCGAGAGCTTTCTGGCTGATCGGGCTTCATCGCTCCAGTGTGGAACTGCGGGAATGTTGTTCGTGAGATATTTTCCTCTCGCATCTAGAGATCCCGCCTGCCTGGTGACATGCTCATGCGACACGTCACAGGAAATGACGGCTTCGCAACACTCCGGTGATCCCGGGAGGAGCTCATCAGGTGGAAATGCCACATAACGCCTCCGCTTCATCCGGAAACCTCAGCATGGTCCCGCTGCGCCGGATCCTGCCCGGCATGCTCCGGGACCCGGCCCGCGCCCTGATCGACGTCGGCAACCGGACCGGCGGAGCGGTGGTGCGGCTCAACCTCGGCTCGTTCCGCCCCTACCTGGTCACCCATCCCAAGCACGTGCAGCACGTGCTGCGGGACCGTGCGGAGAACTACGAACGCGCGGGAGACGGGCTGTTCTGGCGACCGATCAAACGGTTGTTCGGCGAGGGCATCCTGGGCGAAGGACAGATCTGGTCCGCCAGCCGGAAGATGCTCCAGCCGATGTTCACCGCCAAGCGCATCGAGGCACTGATCGACGGGATGGCGGAGGCGATCACCGATGCGGTCGACGAGCTCGGCGAACCGTCGCGAGCCGGACGCACCGTCGACATCGGAGTCGAACAGGCCCGGATCGTCTCTCGGGCGATCATGCGGGTGCTCTTCGGGGACAAGATTTCCGTGCCGGACGCGATGCGGGTCATCAAGGCGCAGGACGTCATCGCCAGGGCGGTGATTCCCCGGATCGTCGTACCGTTCGCTCCGCTGTCGATGCCCATGCCCGGCGACCGCCCGTTCCGCCGGGCGGTGCGCATCGTGGACGACGTTTTGGTGCCGATCGTCCGCGAGACCCGCGCCGTGGCCGAAGACGGCGATGACATCATCTCCACGCTCTGGCGGGCCCGCACCGACGACGGCAGGCAACTCGACGAGCGGCAGGTCCGCAACGACACCGTGGCGATGTTCGCGGCGACCACGGAGACCACCATCAACGTGCTCACCTGGCTCTGGCCGCACCTGGACGAGCATCCCGACGTCGCCGAGCGGCTCTACGCCGAGATCGACCGGGTGGTGGGCGGGGAGCCGGTACGCCGCGAGCACCTTGGCCAGCTCACCTACACCAGAATGGTCCTGGACGAACTGCTGCGGCTGTACCCGATCGGTTGGATCATCCCGCGTCGGGCGGTCGCCGCCGACGTCATCGACGGCGTGCCGGTCGAGGCCGGAGCCACCGTGGTGGCGAGCCCGCTGATCACCCAGCGCATGGCGCAGTTCTGGGACCGGCCCGACGAGTTCGACCCGGACCGGTTCACGCCGGAGCAGATCCGGACGCGGCACCGGTACGCCCACTACCCCTTCGGGGGCGGCCCGCACCAGTGCCTTGGGATGTACCTGTTCTACCTGGAGGCGCAGCTCATCCTCGCGACCATGCTGAGCCGGTACCGGTTCCGGTTGCGCCGCTCGGGCGTGCCCGGCCTGAGACTGGCCGCGGCGCTGAGGCCCCGCGAACGGGTCGAGCTGACCCTGCTGAGTTCCCCGAGCACCGCCGGCTGAGAGAGACCGACAGCACAGTGGACGGCCACGACGAAATGTCCATCGCGGCTGAGCAGGGCAGGGTCTGCGCACTCGCCGCCAAGGGGCAGCGGGACCTGCAGAAGCGGGCCACCGCTCACCCCGAGCTCTTCCCCAGCCGACCCTTCGACGCGGGCCTGTTCAGCAGCATCGCGCTGGCCATGGCCTTCAGCGCCCCGTGGTGCACCGTGGCGGAGCTCGGGGTGACGAACCGGGCCGTGCTCTGGGGCTTCGCGGTGGACTGGCAGGTCGACCACCTGGCGAAGTCCCGGGAGGAGATCGACCGGATCGTCGACAACTCGCTGGCGGTGGCCGACGGGGCCGCCGCCGCGGCGGACGACCCGCTGGGACGGTTCCTCGCCGAGCTGCGTGACGACCTGGCCGCCGTACCGGCCTTCGCCGAGCTGCGTGGCTGGTGGCGGGAGGAGATCAACCGGAGCCTGACGGCGATGGCCCGGGAGTGGGACTGGAAACAGGCCCGGGACAGCGGGTCGGCGCAACCCAGCCTGGAGGAATACCTCGGCAACTCCGACAACCTCGCCTGCACGGTGGTCAACGTCGCCCACTGGATCCACACCGGTGACGCGGACACACACCGCCAGCTGCCCCGGCTCGTCGCGGTGAGTGACGAGGTGCAGCGGGCGCTGCGGCTGGTCAACGACCTGGCCACCTACGAGCGTGACCTCGAATGGGGAGACCTGAACGCGATCATGCTGGCCGGCGACCGCGCCGAGGTCGAACGGTGGAGGGACGCGCAGGCCGACCGCTGTCGGGACCTGCTCGTCGGGCTGACGGAGAGCTGCCCCCGCCAGGCCGCCTACCTCTCCCGGCAGCTCGGATTCACCAGCGGCTTCTACCGCTCGACCGACTTCTGGGGTGCCCGGTGAGCGCGGCCGCCGACGGCGGGGTGGCCGAGCACACGCCGGTCGACGGCGTCGGGCCGACCGACAGCGACCCGGTCGGTGCGCAGCACGTCCGGGAACTGGTCGCCGCGATGATGCTCCACCCGTCGGGGCAGTCCTCGGCGTCGATGTACGAGACCGCCCGGCTGGTCAGTCTGGCGCCGTGGCTGCCGCATCACGAGGAGCGGATCAGCTGGTTGCTCAGCTTGCAGCGGAGCGACGGTGGCTGGGGCGGCCCGGGTGGCTACGCCCTGGTGCCGACGCTGAGTGCCGTCGAGGCGCTGCTGGTCGCACTGCACCGCGTGGAGGGCGGTCCGGGCGCGGGGGACCGGCTGCGGGCCGTCCACGACGGACTCCGCTTCCTGCACGATTTCCTCGGCACCCCGACCGCCGCCGTGCTGCCCGATCTTCCGGCCACCGACCTGATCGTGCCCGCGCTGGTCGAACTGATCGCCGGACACCTGGACAGCCGTCGGGACGGGCCGCCGACCGGCCTCGAGGCATGGCGTGACGCACCCCCGCTGCCCCTGCCCGCCGGGATGGACCGTGGCCGCCTGGACCGGGTACGTGCCCTCCTCGCCGCCGGCCGGCCGGTCCCCGAGAAGCTGGCGCACGCCCTCGAGGTGGGCGGCGCGTGGGCTCGTCGGCAGCCGGCGTCGCGCCGGTCGGTCCCGGTACGGTCGGCGCCTCGCCGGCGGCGACCGCCGCCTGGCTCGGCCGTCCCGACGACCGCACCGGTCCGGCTCTCGCCTACCTGGAGGACGTCAGCCGGCAGCACGGCGGCCCGGTGCCCTGCGCCAGCCCGATCAGCGTCTTCGAACGCTCCTGGGTGCTCGGCACCCTGGCTCGGGCCAATGTGCCGATGACGGTGCCCTCCGTGCTGGTGTCCGACCTGCGCAACGGCCTCGGCCCGGCCGGCACACCCACCGGCCCCGGCCTGCCGGCCGACGCCGACACCACCTCGGTGACGCTGTACGCCCTCGCCCGGCTGGGCCACCCGGTGGACCCGTCCAGCCTCTGGTCGTACGACACCGGTGAGCATTTCTGCACCTGGCAGGGGGAGGACGGGGCCTCGGTCACCACCAACGCCCACGTGCTCGACGCCCTCGGCCACCACCTGGCGCACGCCGGCTCGACGGATGCCTCCCGCACGCGGTCCGCCGTGGACCGGATCGCCGCCTGGCTGATCGACCGCCAGGAGCCGGACGGCCGATGGTACGACCGGTGGCACGCCTCGCCCTACTACGCCACCTACTGCACGACACTCGCCCTCAGCGACCACGGCCGGGGCCCGGCGGCACGTGCGGCCGTGGCCCGGGCGACGGACTGGGTGCTGACCACCCAGCGAGCGGACGGCTCCTGGGGGCGCTGGGCCGGCACCGCCGAGGAGACCGCGTACGCCCTGCAGGTGCTGCTGGCGGTCCACCGGTCGCCGGGTGCGGACATCGCCAGGGCGGTCGTCGACGGGCTGCGTCGGCTATCCGCGCTGGACGGCCGCGACGGTGAGCCGGCGCTCTGGCACGACAAGGACCTGTACCGGCCGACCCTCATCGTCCGCGCTGCGGTGCTCGCGGCCCGGTGGCCGGTGAGTCCACCGCCGGGGACCGGGCCAACGCGGGCTCCTATGTCGACAGTGGCATGATCAGGATCGCTTGAGTCTGATTCCGGACACTGCTAGCGTGCGCCGCAGTCGATCCGTGCATCCACGGCCCGTGCTCGGGCACGTGACCGAAATACCCGGCCAGGACGGTGTGATGGGTTCCCGCAGTACGAATCTCCGTACCAAAGTCATCGCTCTGCTGGCGTCCCTGATCGCGCTGTGGGCCTTCGCCGCGTGGGTGACCGTCCGGGACGGTTTCAATCTGCTCGGGGTGCAGACGCTCAACGCGCGGGTCTTCGAGCCGTGCGATCCGTTGCTGCTCCAGATGCAGAAGGAACGGCGGCTGTCGTTGGCCTACCTGGGCCAGCCGGACGCGAAGCAGTTCGAGGAGCTCGTCGCCGAACGGCGCCGGACCGACGAGGTCGCGGCGACTTCCGGAAGTCCGTGCGGGACTGGCGGACCGAGGTGCCGGCGAGCGCGGAGCTGGAGCAGCGGATCAACGGCCTGGTCGACGGCCTGGGTCGGCTCACCGCCACCCGGGCGGAGGTCGACGGCAGGAGCATCGACCGCACGGCGACGCTGGCTGCGTACGGCGAGCGCGTCGAGGAGATCTTCGGCGTGTTCGACTCGCTCAGCAGCCTGGACGACGAGGCGATCGCCCGGGACACCACGGCCCTGATCAACCTGAACCGGGCCCGGGAGCTGCTGTCCCAGGAGGACGCCCTGCTCACCGGTGTGCTCGCGGCCAACCGGATGACCCTGGCCGAACAGACCGCTTTCGCCCGGCTGGTCGGCGCGCAGCGGTTCACCGCCGAGCGGACGATGAGCGACCTGGCGTCGGCGGACCGGAACCGCTACCAGCAGATGGTCAGCGGTGATGCGTTCCAGCGGATGCGTGGACTGGAGGACCGGGTCCTGGAGGCCAAGGGCGGCGACGTCAGGCCGCCGGTGCAGGCCGCCGCGTGGCGGGCAGCCGCGCCGCAGGCCATGGGGGATCTGCGCGGCGTCATCCTCGCGGGCGGCGAGGACATCGTGTCCCGCGCGACCCCGGTCGCCGTCATGGTGATCGTGCGACTGGTGCTGGCCGCCGGTCTCGGCCTGCTCGCCGTCGTCGCCTCGATCGTCGTGTCGATCACCACCGCCCGCGCCCTCATGCAGCAGTTGGAGCGGCTGCGCGACGCCGCGTTCCGGCTCGCCAACGAGCGCCTGCCCAGCGTGGTGGAGCGGCTCGGCCACGGCGAGGAGGTCGACGTCGCCACCGAGGCGCCCCCCTTGGAGTTCGGCGACGACGAGGTCGGGCAGGTGGGCCAGGCCTTCAACGCCGTCCAGGAGACCGCGATCCGGACCGCCGTCGAGCAGGCGGAGCTGCGCCGCAGCGTCCGGGAGGTCTTCCTCAGCCTGGCCCGGCGTACCCAGGCGCTGGTCCACCGCCAGCTCACCCTGCTCGACGCGATGGAACGGCGCGAGCAGGAGGCGGAGGAGCTGGAGGACCTGTTCCGGATCGACCACCTGGCCACCCGGATGCGGCGCAACGCGGAGAACCTGATCGTCCTCTCCGGCTCCACGCCCGGCCGGGCCTGGCGGCGCAACGTGCCGATGGTCGACGTGGTGCGCGGGGCGGTCGCCGAGGTCGAGGACTACACCCGGGTCAACGTGCCCCCGCTGGGGTCGGTCGCGCTGGCCGGCCGGCCGTCGGTGACGTCATCCACCTGCTGGCCGAGCTGATCGAGAACGGCCTGTCCTTCTCCCCGCCGCACACGACCGTCGAGGTTCGCGGCCAGATGGTGTCCAACGGCTTCGCCATCGAGATCGAGGACCGCGGTCTGGGCATGGGCGAGGAGGACCTCGCGGCCGCCAACCACCGGATCGTGGACCAGTCCGAGCTGAACCTGGCCAACGCCGCCCGCCTCGGCCTCTACGTGGTCAGCCGACTGACCGAGCGGCACGGCGTGCGGGTGCAGCTGAAGGAGTCGCCGTACGGTGGCACCACCGCTGTCGTGCTGATCCCGCTCGGCCTGGTCACCGAGGGCGGGGCGGATCCGGCCACCTCCGGCGGGTTCCCGATCGGCGCATCGACCGGTACCCCGGTGGCCCCCGCCGGGCGGCGCCGCCGCGACCCCGGTGGGCGCCACCCCCGACCAGCCGGTGGCGCTGCCGAC
>JAEVHO010000184.1 GCA_016802835.1 Micromonospora sp. ATA32
GGCGCGCGGTCGTCGGTGATGACCGCCGTGCTGGTGGTCGGGAAAGGCGGTCCAGCCAGCCGATGCCGGCGACCCCCATCGCGACGGCTGCGGTGGCGTACGCGTCCGCCACCCCCAGGTCGCGCCGACCACGGTGACCGAGCGCAGCCCCTTCGCCGGGGCGCCGCGGCGCGGGTCGAGCACGTGGTGGCCACGCTCGTAGACGCCCGAGGTGGCCACCGCCAGGTCGGTGCCGGTGAGCACCAGACAGGTCGCGGTCGGGTCCCACGGATGCTGGATGCCGATCCGCCACGGCTGCCCCGACGAGGAAAGGCCCCGGAGCCGGATGTCGCCGCCGGCGTTCAGGCAGTGGTTCGGCGCGCCCGCGGCGAGCAGCCGGTCCGAGGCGACCTGCGCCGACCAGCCCTTGACGTACCCGGACGGGTCGAGCCCGCCGGTGGCGTACGCGTCGAAGAACCCGTCGGTGGCGCCCCACAGCTCCGCGCAGGTCTCCAGCACCGCCCGCAGGTCGGCCGACGCCTCGGAGAGCAGCAGCTCACCCCGGGCGAAGCGGCACACCTCGCTGTCGGACCGGTACGTGCTGAACCGGGCGTCGACCTCGCGCAGCCAGCCGAAGACCTCCTCGGCCAGCTCGTGCAGCGTCGACGCGGGCAGGTCGTCGGCCAGGTCCAGACTGATCGCCGTACCCATGATCTGTTCGACCCGGCGCATCCCGGGTCGGGTCAGCGGCGCCGTCACGTCAGAACGCCGCGTCGATCGCGGCCTGCAGCGACTGCTTGTACGCGTTGCTGGTGGCGGTCGCGGTGGAGACGGTGTCCAGGTTGGCGCTCTGCTGGGTCACCACCGCCCCGCTGGTGCCGCTGTACCTGGCGTCCACCTTGTCGCTGCGCTGACCCGACTGCCCGCCCTGCGGCAGCTCCAGGGCGACCGCGCTGATGATCCGCGACCCGGAGACGGTGATCTGCACCTGGGCGTTGCCGTACTCGTAGCTGATCACGGGCCCGGTCACCGTGCGGGTGGTGGCCCTCGGCGGGGCGGTGGTGGGCTTCGGCGCGGACGGCGGCCGGGTGGTGGTCCGGGTGTCCGGCGCCCGGGCGGCGTCGGCGCTGGGTCGCGACGAAGGAGCGCTGGCCGACACGGCCGGCGCTCCGGTCGCATTCGTGACGGGCGCCCGCGCCGGCCCGGACCCGGCCGGTACGACCGGCTGCCGCTGGGCGGGCAGGTCCTGGGCGACCTGGCTGGCCCCCGGCGAACCCTTCAGCACCACCAGCGCGGTGGTGCTGGCGGCCAGGCCGGTGATCGCGAGGAACGCGCGACGCATCAGGGGTTCCTCCCTACAGCTCGAAGGTGGCGAGGTGGATCTGCCGGCGGGGCACGCCGGCCTGGCGCAGCACCCGCACCGACTCCTCGACGAGGCCGGCGGGGCCGCAGAGGTAGACGTCGCGGCGGGCCACGTCGGGCACCAGCCGGCGCAGCCCGTCCGGGCTCATGATCTGCCGGGGGCCGGGGTCGTGGCGGGAGCCGATGACGTACCAGATCTGAGTCTGCCGGGCGTCGGCCAGCCAGTCCAGCTCGCGGTGCAGCAGCACGTCGGCCGGCGTACGGGCCCGGTAGATCAGCGCGGCACCGGGCGGCAGTTCCTCCAGCATCGCCCGCAGCGGGGTGATCCCGCTGCCGCCAGCGATCAGCAGGGCCCGCTCCCGGGTGCGGTGGGCGGCGGTGAAGGTGCCCGACGGGCCCTCCGCCCACACCCGGGTCCCGGGATCCAGGTCGCGCAGGTCGGCGGTGTGCGAGCCGACCACCTTGACGGTGAGCCGCAGCCAGCGGCCGTTGGCCGCGGCGGAGAGCGAGAACGGGTGCGACTGCCACCAGCAGCCGCGGGTGAGGAACCGCCAGCGGAAGAACTGGCCGCCGAGCATCTCCAGCTGCTCCAGCCGCCGGCCGGTCAGGTAGATGGAGATGGTGTCCGGGCTCTCCGCGACGACGTCGGCCACCCGCAGCCGGTGCCGCAGGTTGAACCGCAGCGGGGCGATCACCCGGCCCCAGACCAGGGCGGCGACCACCAGCAGGTACATCGCGATCCAGCCGGTGCGTACCGGGCCGGGCTCGAAGAGCTGCGCGCCGTTGCTGAACTGGTGGCCGAAGCCGAGCAGCAGCGCGGCGTAGCTGATCAGGTGCAGGTGGTACCAGAGCTCGTAGGGCAGCGCCCGGCGGACCGCGCGCACGCCGGTGAAGCCGAGCAGCGCCATGATGCCGGCGGCGACGAACGCGGAGAGCATGTCCTCGTAGTCGCGCAGCAGCACCCCGGCCTCGGTGAGGACCGATTTGTTCTCCAGGTCGGCGTAGCCGACCAGGATCAGCGACAGGTGCGCCAGCACCGCGACGAGCAGGGTGGCGCCGAGGTCGCGGTGCACCCGGGAGAGCCGCTCCCCGCCGATCCACCGCTCCAGCACGCCGAGCCGGCTCATCATCAGCACCTGCACCAGCAGCAGGTAGCCGGCGACCAGGCCGGTGATCCGGCCGGCCGCGGTCAGCACGTCGGCGGTGGTCTCCAGGGATCCGGCGGGGGTGTCCAGCCACCAGGGCAGCACGCTGGCCAGCAGGCCCACCCAGACCCCGACGTGCAGCACCCGCCCGGCCGGCGGGTCCGCGTCGCGGCGCGCCGGCGGGGGTACGGGAGCAGCCGGACGCCGCCGTACGGGGACTGGGTCCCGGTACGGCGGCCGGCGGCGTGGGTGTGCTGATACGTCACGCGTACAACTTCATCGGGGCGAACTTCTGCCGGGGGAAGATCTTGTCCACCTCCGCGGTCGTGAGTCCGAACCGACCCTGCGCCACGGACCCGTAGACGTTGAACATGTTGTTGTACTCGGGTACGTCGCCCGAGTCGAGATCGTTCAACCCTTTCCAGGTGCCGAGCAGCGAGCCGGCGAGCTTGCGGCCGGACAGGACCGTGACCACCCCGCCGTGCCCGTGGTCGGTGCCGCCGCTGTTGGAGGCGACCCGGCGGCCGAACTCGCTGGACACCATGATCGTCACGTCGGTGGCCTGGTCGCCGAGGTCGGTGAAGAACGCGGCCATCGCCGAGGCCAGCTCGTTGAGCCGCCGGTGCAGCTGCCCGCCCTCGCGGGGGCCCTGGTTCTCGTGGGTGTCGTAGCCGCCCATCCCGACGGTGGCGACCCGGACGTTCGCCCCGCCCTTGATCAGCTGGGCGAGCTGCTGGAAGGCGTTGCCGACACCCTCGTACGTCACGCCCGCCGCCGGCTGGTACGGCTTCGCGGAGAGCTTCTGCGCGGTGGCGAGCGCGCCCACCCCCTCGAGCACCGCCTCCTCCACCGGGTGGTTGATCCCGGTGAACAGGCCGCGGATCGCCTTCTCGGTGGCCGCCCGGTACGTGTCGTCACCGTTGAGCCGCAGCGAGCCGACGTTGTTGAGCGAGAGCGCGCCGTTGGTGCCGACCAGCGACCGGGGCAGGGTGCTGCCGATGCCGACGCTACGGAAGGCGGTGCCCTTGCCGAGGGCGTCGACCAGGCTGTCCAGCCAGCCCCGGCCGCCCGTCTCGCTGGGCAGGCCGCCCAGGTTGCAGGCGTCCGCGGCCTGGAAGTGGCTGCGGGAGAGCCGCTCGTCGGAGACCGCCGGGATGAATCCCAGCTGACCCGCCTTGAGCCACTGCTCCAGCGGCTTGAACGCGCTGGTCAGCTTGAACCCACGCCCGAGGGGCAGCGAGTCGTCGCCGAGCAGCAGGTCCGGGCGGGACCTGGCGAGGATCGGGTCGTTGGCCGGGGCGACCAGGCTCAGCCCGTCCAGCCCCCCGTAGAGGAAGACGTGGATCAGGGTGCCGGTCCTGGTCGCGGCGAACGACGCGGAGGTGCTGACGAACTGGGCGGTGGCCAGCGCGGTGGCGGTGGCGGCGGCACCGGCGACGAACGTCCGCCGGGTCACGCCGCGCCCGTCCTGCTGGGCCTCCTCCAGGTCCTCCAGCGTCCGGTAGCGGTCCCGCTCGACGGCGTTCTCGGCGGACACCACGTCGGCCTCCGCGCGCAGCAGCGCCTCCGCCGGGTTGTCCGCCAGTCGCCGCAGGTCAGGGCATTCAGGGTGCAGGGGGAACGTGTTGTACACAGTCTTCTCCATCGGGTGCCTCACCGGAGGTGGTGCTGGGGGGAAGCGAGGATCGCCCGCGCGACGGCGGTGATGGCCCCGTTGAACGTGGCGTCGACCCTGGCGGTGGCCGGCAGACCGGCGACGCCGAGGATCAGGTTCTTCTCCTTCGCGCTCAGCTTCTGGTGCACCAGCCGCAGGGCGAGCGCGTCCACGTACGCCCCGGCGGTGGTCGGCGGCTTCGCGACCAGCTTCTCCGGCTTGGTGTACGTGAACTCGCTGCGCCAGCCGCCGAGGATCTCGCCGGCCTCGTTCCAGCCGTTGACCATGGTGCCGGCCGAGGTCCAGGCGACGTAGACGTCCGGGTAGCCGTCCGGCGTGGGCTGACCCATCGGGTACTGGCCCAGCTCGCGCAGCTTGTCGTGGATCTGCCGCAGCCCCTTGGCGAACGCGGAGCGCTTGCTGTCGCCCTTGGTGTAGGTCGGCGACGCCTCCGGCTGGACGCCGAGGGTGCGGTAGGTGGCGACCAGGTACTCCATCGGCCGGCGGACCTTCTGCCCGACCGCGGCCCAGAACTCCGAGGAGCTGAACAGCGTCATGAGCACCGGCTTGATCATGCCCCGGTTGGCCGTGTAGGTCTTGGCCAGCCGGTCCACCAGGGACTTCGGCGGGGTGTCCGAGACGAACCGGGTGGCCAGGCTCTGCGCCACGTACCGGGCGGTCGACGGGTGCAGCGCGAGGTAGGCGATGTATGCGTCGATCGCCGCGTCGGCCTTCTTCGGGTCCGCGGAGTTGTTGGCGTGGGTGAAGCCGAGGACCTTCACCTTGCCCAGGTAGTGCCGCTCGGGGCGGAAGACGTACTCGCCGTCGTTGACCCCGCGGCCGGTCTGCAGCATGGCCGCCTGCCGGACGTCCTTCTCGGTGTAGCCACCGTCGACGCCGACCGAGTAGAGCTCGAGGTTCTCCCGGGCGAGGTTCTCGTTGACCGCGTCGGCGCGGGAGTCGTTCTGGTTCAGGTAGAGCAGCAGCGCCGGGTGCTTGTTCGCGGCGACCAGCATCTGCGGATAGCTGCCCAGCGCGTGGGCCCGGATGACGTCGCGGTCGAACGAGTTGCGGTAGACCTCGCCGCCGTCGAAGTCGGCGGCGACGTGCAGGAAGTCGTTCCAGAAGTCCACCATCACCTCGAAGAGCTGACGCTCCGACCAGATCTGCCGGCCGATGGTGGCGTCCACCATCTCCCGCTCCGGCTGGGCGCCCTGGTCGTTCAGCTGGTCGCGCTGGTCGCGCAGCTGCTTCGCGCTCAGCCTGAGGGTAGGCAGCTCGGCGAGCTTCAGCTCGGCCCGGCTCGGCGCGATCTTCTCCGGCTCGAGCTGCCAGCGGACCCAGCCGTCGATGCCCAGCCGCGTGATGTCGGCCAGCACCTTCGGTGTCGCGCCGAAGGTGAGCCGGCTGGCGAGGTGCCGCACCGGGTCCTTGGCGAGCACGGTCTTCACCGTCACCTTGGTCTCCGCCGCGGCGGCCGCCGGCCCGGAGAAGGTTCGGCCGCCGACCGGGGAGTTCTTCTTGAGCGCCGCACCGGCCCGGGAGCCCATGTAGCTCTCGTTCTGCTCCGTGTAGGTGCGGACGGTGCTCGGCTGCTGGCCGCTCGGCCGGGCCGCGGTGCCGTCCGTGACCGTGGTGCCGGTGGCGTCGCCGGCCACCGCCGCGTCGTCACCGAACAGGCCCCGTATCTGGGGGGTCATGGCGAGGGCGGCGCCACCGGCGACCACGGCGGCGGTGCCACCGAGCGCGGCGAGGGCGCGCCGCCGGCCGACGGGCTCGTCATCGTCCAGGTTGGGCAGTCCACCGCCGCCGACGGGCGGGGCGTGGTAACCCTGCGGGCCGAGCCCCTCCGGACCGACCCACTGCGGGCCACGGCGGCCCGGCTCCATGGACGTGCGCTCGTCGCGGTAGCCGTCCGAGGTGGGGTGCTGTCGTCCGTCCCACCCGCGGTCGTCCCGAGGTCGGCGTGGTGGCACATTCTGGTCGGCCATGTACCAGTCCCGTTTTCTTCAAGAGGCGCCGTCACCGCTGCGATGGGCGGGCGGAGGTGCGGCGACTGTTGCCTGAGGATGTTGCTACGGCAAGGTAGCCAAGGGGTTCAGGGCCTTCAAGGCACTCCGACGCCCCGCGCGGCGGCACTTAAGGCGGCCCTCAGCACCCCGCCGGCGAGCCGGATTTCGACCACTGCCGTCCACGACGTCCGGAGCAGGGCGGACATTCGCCGGCACCGCCCCGGCGTAACGTTTCGGCCGGTCCCGGCGCTGATTGCGTCGTTCAACGCAACAGCCAAACTTAAGGTGGGGATAAGCCTGTGCTGAGGCCGCCGTCACCGCCCAATTGAGGCGTACGCGGGCGGTCGGGCGGGTTGCCGCGGGTCGGGTCGGACCGATGCGGGTGCAGCGAAAGTAGCACCGGCGCGGGAGCGTGAGCCGCCGCCGCAGCGGGTATGCCGCGGGACCGCTGAACGCGTGAGGGGAAGGCAGCGCCATGCTCAGCAAAGAGGATCAGCGCAGGTTCGAGCAGATCACCCGTCAGCTCCGGGAGAGCGATCCACGGTTCTTCGCCCGGCTCGACCACCGGGCCCAGGCCCGGCGAGGCCGGTATCTGATGCTGTTGACCGTCGTCCTGTGGGCCTCGCTGCCGGCGATGACCGTGCTGGCCGGCCGGCTGGCCGGCGCGGTCTGTGCCGTGGTGCTGCTCGCCAACGCCGCGCTCATGTGGAGGTACCGGCGCCGCTGGCTATGACCTGCCGAGGTCCCGGTACGCCCGCCGCAGCCGCTCGACCAGGCCGGGTCCGCCGATGGCGGGGGCCGGCGGTCCGAGCTGCCGCAGCAGGAGTTCCGGCTCGGTGGCCAGGCTGGGTGGCCGGTCCGGCAGCGGCACCGGTGGCAGCCAGAACCGCTCCACCGTCTCGGCGAGCGGCGTCACGGGCAGGCCGGCCGTCGCCCGGCCGGCCCCGGCGACCCGCGACACCGCGGCTTCCACACCGTCCACAGGGGATGTTGGCCTGGCCGTCGGACCGCCGTCGCCGGCCGGCCCCGTCGGGCCGGTGCCGCGCAGCGTCCGGAGCCGGTCGAGCAGCTCGGCACGACCACGACCCCGCCAGTGCAGCAGCTGGAACGGGTCGGCGTCGAAGGCCTCGGCGAGCAGGTAGAAGGTGGCCGCCAGGTGCTTGCACGGGACGGCGAAGTCGGGGCAGCCGCAGCGCTGGTCCAGCTCCTCGACCGTGGCCGGGAAGAGCGGCGCGTCCGCCGCCGCGAACAGCTCCTCCAGCTCGGCCGGCAGGTCGCCGGCGAGCAGCCGGGCACTGAAGAACGCCTGGCCGGCCAGCTCCGTCTCGACCCGCGTCCAGAGCTCCGCCGGAAACGGGGTCAGCGCGATGCGAACCGGGTACGGCCGCGGCCGGGAGCCCTGCACGGATGCGGTGACCAGCCCCGGGGCCACGTCGAGGGTGAGCACCTGACCGGCTCGCGCGTAGGACCGGCCCCGGGTCAGCCGGGTGCCCAGCGCGAAGGACTCCAGCACCTCCAGGAAGCGCCGGGACCACCAGGACGTGCCGATCGCACCCCGGGTGCTGCGGGCGCGCAGCCCACCGTCGACCCGGCGCGGCCGGCCGAAGTCGGCGAACCGACCGCCGTCACCGCCGACCGGCCGGGTCACTCGACCACCGCCCCGGTCTCCAGCGCGAACAGCTCACGCAGCTGACCGGTGGAGAGTTCGGTGACCCACTGCTCCCCGCTGCCCACCACCGATGCCGCCAGGCTGCGCTTCTCGGCGATCATCGCGGCCACCTTCTCCTCGACGGTGCCGGCACAGACGAACTTGCGTACCTGGACCCGCCGACGCTGGCCGATCCGGAATGCCCGGTCCGTGGCCTGGTCCTCGACGGCCGGATTCCACCACCGGTCGACGTGCACGACGTGGTTCGCCGCGGTCAGCGTGAGTCCGGTCCCACCGGCCTTCAGGGAGAGCACGAAGAGCGGGGGGCCGCCGGTGGACTGGAACCGGGTGACCATCGTGTCCCGGTCGGCCTTGCCGACCCCGCCGTGCAGGTAGAGCACCTCGCGGCCGAACCGGGCGGAGAGGTGCCCGCGCAGCATGCCGCCGAATTCGGCGTACTGGGTGAACAGCAGCGCCTTCTCCCCCGCCGCGAGCACCTCGTCGAGGATCTCCTCCAGCCGGGCCAGCTTGCCGGACCGGCCGGGCAGCGCCGAGCCGTCACGGAGCAGCTGCGCCGGGTGGTTGCAGATCTGCTTCAACCGGGTCATGGTCGCCAGCACCAGGCCCCGCCGCTCCATCCCGTCGCTGGATTCGATCTTCGCCATCATGTCGTCGACCACCGCCTGGTAGAGCGACGCCTGCTCGGCGGTGAGGTTGCAGAGCACCTCCATCTCCAGCTTCTCCGGCAGGTCGGAGATGATCGACGAGTCGGTCTTCAACCGGCGCAGCACGAACGGGCCGGTCATCCGGCGCAACCGCGCGGCGACCTCGGCGTCACCGTGCCGCTCGATCGGCTCGGCGAACTTCTTCCTGAACGTCGCGGCCGGGCCGAGCAGCCCGGGGTTGGCGAACTGCATGATGGACCAGAGGTCGGCGAGCCGGTTCTCCACCGGCGTGCCGGTGACCGCGATCCGGTGCCGGGCCGGCAGGGACCGGACCGCCTCGGCCTGCCGGGTGGAGGCGTTCTTGATCGCCTGCGCCTCGTCGATCACCACCCGGTGCCAGTCGACGCCGGCCAGCTCGAACGCGTCCCGCGCCGCCACCGAGTAGGTGGTGACGACCAGGTCCGCGGCGTGCACGGCCGCGCTGAACTCCGCCCCCCCGCGCCCGCTCGGCGCCGTGATGCACGTGTACGCGCAGCTTCGGGGTGAACCGCCCGGCCTCCCGCTGCCAGTTGCCGACCAGCGACATCGGGCAGACCAGCAGCGTCGGCCCGGTCTCCGGCGGGTCGCCGGCCAGCAGGGCGAGCAGCTGCACGGTCTTGCCCAGCCCCATGTCGTCGGCGAGCACCGCGCCCAGGCCGAGGGACTGGAGGAAGGCCAGCCAGGCCAGCCCGCGCCGCTGGTACGGCCGCAGGGTGCCGTGGAATCCCGACGGCGGGTCCAGCGGGGTGAGCCGCCGCTCCGCCTGACCGGCGAGCAGGTCGCCGAGCGCCCCCGTCGGCGGTCACCTCCAGCACCGGCAGCGCCGCCGGCTGGTCGGCGTCGGCCAGCCCGAGCCGAAGCAGGTCGGCGACGGTCAGCTCGCCGGTGGACCGGAGCAGCCGGAGGCCGGCGGCGAGCCGCTTCGGGTCCAGCTCCACCCACTGGCCACGCAGCCGGACGAGTGGGGTCTTGAGCTTCGCCAGCGACTCCAGCTCGTCGGCCGACAACGGCTGGTCGCCCAGCGCCACCTCCCAGCGGTAGTCGACCAGGGCGTCCAGGCCGAGGCCGCCGGCGCTGGTGGCGACGGTGCCCGGGGCGGTCCGGCCGCGCGCCTGCAACCGGGCGCCGAGCCGGGAGGACGGACGCTGCCACCAGGACGGCAGCAGCACCCCGAAGCCGGCGGCGTGCAGCACCGGCGCGCCCGCGCGCAGGAACCGGTGCGCCCCCCTCGGCGTCCAGCTCCAGCCCCTCGGGGGCGGCGGTCCGCAGCGCGGTGTCCAGCTCCGGCCAGAGCCGGCTGGCCCGGCCCAGTTCGGCCAGCAGGGTCTCCTGCGGGGTGTCCAACCGGTCGGCGAGCGCCGGCACGGTCTCGGGAGCCCGCCACACCTGCCCGGCGTCCACGTGCAGGCTCGGCTCGTCGGCCGCCTGGAGGCCGAACTCGACCCGCCAGCGGCCGGCGTCGACCAGCTCGGCGAGCGGGTCGGCGACCGGCTCGACCAGGCGGAAGCTGGCCCGGACCGCCCCGCCTGCGGCATCCCGTTGCCAGGCGTCCAGCTCGGTCCGGAGTGCGCCGAGG
>JAEVHO010000185.1 GCA_016802835.1 Micromonospora sp. ATA32
TGCGTCACCGACATCAGCGGCGGCGGCTGCGACTCGCCCCGGTCGCACGCGTTCGGCTCGCTCATCGCGGGGCGCCCCGGTTCGGACTGGCGCTGGCGATCCGCCCGCCTCCGCGCCGCGGTCTCCCCGTGGTCTCCTACACCGCCCCACGCCCCCGTACGGTCGCCGCGGCAACGCACCGAACCCGACCGCGGCGCGCGCCAGTCTCGTTCCGCCAGCGGATCGAGGCGGCCGGCGCCGGGGCCTGGAGCCGGCGACTCGAGGACGATCTGCTCGACCCGGACCCGGGCGGCCCGTTCCGTCCGCTGATCTACACGGCCGCCTGCTACCTCCTGCCCGCCCTGGTGGTCTTCCTCTGGCTGTTGACGCTGGACGGCCAGGCGCCGCCCGGCTGCGTCACCGACATCAGCGGCGGCGGCTGCGACTCGCCCCGGTCGCACGCGTTCGGCTCGCTCATCGCGGGGCGCCCCGGTTCGGACTGGCGCTGGCGAGCAGCCTCCTCGTGGCGGTGCTGTTGCGCCGGGTCGGCACCACCTGGCGGTCGGCGACCGTCGCGCTCGCCGCGGCCGTGGTGGGCGGTGGCCTCTCCACCGTCTTGATCAGCGCGGTGACCGGTCAGCCGATCGGCTGACCCGGGGCGACCGGCCTTCGGCCGGGCCCGCGACGACGAAAAGGGCCCGCACCGGAGATCCGGTGCGGGCCTTTCGTGGTGCTGTCGGCTGTCAGCCCTGAACGACGTGCAGGTCGAACTTGGCCGTCACCTCGGGGTGCAGCTTGATCCGCACCGGGTAGTCGCCGGTCGACTTGATGTGACCGGGCAGCTCCAGCCGACGACGGTCCAGGGTCGGACCGCCGGCCGCCTTCACGGCGTCGACGATCTCGGCCGGGGTGACCGAGCCGAAGAGCCGGCCGCCGTCACCGGCGCGGGCCTTCAGGTTGACCTTGAGACCCTCGAGCTGGTCCTTGACCTCACTGGCGTGGCCGAGGTCGCGGATCTCCCGGGCCGAGCGGGCCCGCTTGATGACCGAGACCTGCTTCTCCGCACCCTTGGTCCAGGCGATCGCGAAGCCCTGCGGCAGCAGGTAGTTACGGCCGAAACCGTCCTTGACCTCGACGATGTCGCCCGGGGCACCGAGGCCGGACACCTCCTGAGTAAGGATGATCTTCATTTCGGTGCCTCCTCTCAGCGGGCCGTGGCGGTGTACGGCAGGAGCGCCATCTCACGGGCGTTCTTGACCGCACGGGCGATCTGCCGCTGCTGCTGCGAGGTGACGCCGGTCACCCGCCGAGCGCGGATCTTGCCGCGGTCGGAGATGAACTTGCGCAGCAGCGCGGTGTCCTTGTAATCGATATAGGTGATCGAGTCCTTGTCGAGCGGGTTCACCTTCTTCTTCGGCTTGCGAAGTGCCGCAGCCTTGGAAACTGACCTTGCTCCTGGTTTGCGATCGCGAGCGCTCTGCGCCATTAGAACGGGGGCTCCTCGTCAAAATTGCCGCCCGAACCGGCACGCGCGGGAGACGGCGCAGCAGAAGCCCACGGGTCGTCGGAGTTGCCTCCGCCGCCCTGGGCACCACCACCGCCGCCGCCACCGAAGCCGCCGCCGGAGCGGGACATCTTCTGCACCTTCGCCGTGGCGTAGCGCAGCGACGGGCCGATCTCGTCGACCTCGAGCTCGATGACGGTGCGCTTCTCACCCTCGCGCGTCTCGTACGACCGCTGGCGCAGTCGACCCGAGACGATCACGCGGGCGCCCCGCTGGAGCGACTCGGCGACGTGCTCCGCCGCCTGCCGCCACACGGTGCAGGCCAGGAAGAGAGGCTCGCCGTCCTTCCATTCGTTGGTGGTCTTGTCCATGAACCGGGGCGTCGAAGCGACCCGGAACTTGGCGACCGCCGCACCGGACGGGGTGAACCGCAACTCGGGGTCATCGGTCAGGTTGCCGATGACCGTGATGGTGGTGTCTCCTGCCATGACCATCTCCTCGCGCACTCATCAGTCTCCGCCGTACAGGCTCTCAGAGCCGTACGACAGAGCCGATGAGGCTGATCCGGGCGAACCGGGATTGAATGCTTAGCGCATCTCCGGCCGGATGACCTTGGTGCGCAGCACGGACTCGTTGAGCCGCAGCTGACGATCCAGCTCGGCCACCGCCGCAGGCGTCGCCTGCAGGTCGATGACGGCGTAGATGCCCTCGGCCTTCTTGTTGATCTCGTACGCGAGGCGCCGGCGGCCCCACACGTCGGTCTTCTCGACCGAGCCACCCGCAGTGCGAATCACGTTCAGGTACGTGTCGAGCGACGGGGCAACGGTGCGTTCCTCGAGGCTGGAGTCGAGGATCACCATAACTTCGTAATGACGCAAGACGTGCTCACCTCCTATGGGCTTGGCGGCCACGGTCCTTCCGTGGCAGGAGGTCGTGCGTCGTGCCCGCTCCGGGCTGGGAGGACCCAGCCGGACGCAGACAACCGGACCAGAGTACCTGGTCCGGACGATCATGCTAGGGGCGGTCGCGCCGGACCGGCCGGGCGTGGCGACAGGGGCCCGCAACCACGCCGTACGGCGAGGAGCGGACCCCTGTCCACGAGGCCGCGGAGCGTCCCGTCCGCATTCCTTGGGTGGGACCTGGGGAGGAACGACCACACCGATGAGGTTGGATGAGGACGCCCCGCGGAGCTTTATCGTGTTGTTATCTGACCATACAACGGCTGTCGTCACCTGTTGGGGGAATTGGAACTATTTACCCGACATCGTGCCGATCACCCGTGGGAATCCTTCCGGGCGGGCCCTCGACGTGCCGGGCCGCACGCCGAGGACGCCCTGTTCCTCGGGGAGGCAGCCTCTCCGTCCACGGCGACAGCCAACGCCGCTCGCGATACGGGAGAGTCCGCCATCGATCCCACCAGGGTCAACGAGCAACGGGCCCAGCGGGTGACGCGAGTGGCGACCGACCCGAATTCCGGTGCCGCGAGTCCCCGACGCCGTCACCCCGACCGTCGGGGGCGCGACGTAGGCTCGCCCCCATGCGTATCGGAGCCCACGTCGATTCGACCGACCCGCTCGCGGAGGCGACCGCCCGATCCGCCGACGCGGTGCAGTTCTTCCTCTCCGATCCTCAGGGCTGGAAGGCGCCGAAGCCCCGCGAGGACGCGGACCGGCTGCGCGGCGCCGAGGTCGACCTCTACGTGCACGCGCCATACGTGATCAACGTCGCCACCCTCAACAACCGGATCCGGATCCCGAGCCGCAAGCTGCTGCTCGGCCACGCGAGCGCCGCCGCGGCGATCGGGGCCAGCGGCTTGATCGTGCACGGCGGGCACGTCAACGCCGGAGACGACCTCGCGGTCGGGTTCGACAACTGGCGCAAGACCTTCGCGTACGCGGCGGACTCGGGCGGCTTCGCCCTGCCGGTACTGATCGAGAACACCGCCGGAGGCGACAACGCCTGCGCCCGACGGCTCGATGCGCTGGCCCGGCTCTGGGACGCGGTCGGCGACTACGAGGTCGGCTTCTGCCTGGACACCTGCCATGCCCACGCCGGCGGCGAGGAGCTGCTGGGCCTGGTCGACCGGGTCAAGGCGATCACCGGCCGGATCGACCTGGTGCACGCCAACAACTCCAAGGGCGCGTTCGACTCCGGGCAGGACCGGCACGACAACCTCGGCGGCGGCACCATCGACCCGGAGCTGGTGGTCGCGGTGATCCGGGCCGCCGGGGCGCCGGTCATCGTCGAGACGCCCGGCGGGGTGACCGGCCAGGGCGCCGACATCGCCTTCCTGCGCGAGCAGCTCGGCGCGGCGAGCCCCGCGGCATGACCACGGAACAGTCCGACGCTACGGACGGCGCCCGCCCCGACGCCGCTGTGGCCGGTGACAGAGCCGCCGAGGCGGGCGACAGCGCCGGGGTGGCCGGCGACGACAGGACCGACGCCGGGGCCAACGGCGGACCCGCCGTCAGGGACGGCAAGCCCGACGTCGTGTCCGGCAACGGCGGGACCGCGGACGACGGACGCGGCAGGAAGGACGGCGACGCCGAGGTTCCCAATCCGGCCAAGCCAGCCGACCACGCCGACCACGCCGGCGACGCGGGCAAGAAGGCCGACCAGCCCGGCGACGCGGGCAAGAAGGCCGACCAGCCCGGCGACGCGGGCAAGAAGGCCGACCAGCCCGAGGGTACGAACCAGAAGGCCGACCCCGACCCGTTCGCCGCGTTCGCACCCGCCCCGGATCCGGTGCCGACCCGGCTGCGTCGGTGGGTCCGCCCGGTCGGCCGGTTGCTGGCCCACGAGTGGACGCTGGCCACCCTCGGCGCGCTGGCGTTGGCCGTGGTGATGACCTGGCCGACGCTGCGGTACCCGCTCTACACGCTGCCGCAGGACTACTGGGACCCGAGCCTCCAGGCCTGGCAGATGGCCTGGTCCGGGCACATCCTGCTGACCAGTCCGGATCAGCTGTGGCAGTCCAACGCCTTCTTCCCGGAGCCGTGGAGCTTCGCCTTCTCCGACACCCTGCTCGGCTACGCGCCGGCCGGAATGATCGGCCACGGGCCCGAGGCCGCCGTGCTCCGGTACAACATCATGTTCGTGCTGGCGCACGCTCTGGCCACGCTCGGGGCGTACGCGCTGGCCCGTCAGCTCGGGTCCGGCCGGATCGGCGCGGCGGTGGCCGGGGTGAGCTACACGTACGCGCCCTGGCTGCTCGCCCAGGCCGGACACCTGCACATCGTCTCCAACGGGGGCATCCCGCTCGCGCTGGCCATGCTGGCCCGCGGGCACGGCTGGTCGCTGCGGCACGGCTACCGCCCGGAGCGGCGGCACGACGGTTGGGCGTACACCGGTTGGCTGGTGGCGGCGTGGCAGCTCAGCCTGGGCTTCGGCATCGGGCTGCCGTTCGCGTACTTCCTGGCCGGGACGGTGCTGGTCGCCGCCGTCACCTGGTTCGTCCGGCGCTGGCTGGTCCGGCCGGTCCGGCGCCCGTTCGGCAGCCGGCTGCTCGTCGCCGACCTGGTCGGCGGGGCGCTCTTCGCCGGCGTCGGCGCGCTGCTGGCCATCCCGTACTTCAAGGTCGCCGAGCTGAACCCGAACGCCGAGCGGACCATCGGCGACATCCGCATCTACTCGCCGCCGGCGTCCGGCTTCTTCACCGCCCCCGCGGAGTCCCGGATCTGGGGCGGGCTGCACGAGGGCGCCCGGGCGGCGTTGCCCTGGCACCCAGAGATGACGCTGCTGCCCGGCTTCGTGCTCTACGCGCTGGCTGCGGGCGGTCTGTTCTTCTCGGTGTGGCGGCTGCGGCACCGGCTGCTGCTGCTGGCCGGGGTGCTGGTGACCATGGCGCTGGCGATGGGCACCCGGTTCCTCGGTGGCACCTTCACCTATGTGCCGCTCTTCGAGCACCTGCCCGGCTGGAACGGCCTGCGTACGCCGGGCCGGATGATGCTCTGGACGACTCTGCTGCTCGGCCTGCTCGCGGCCGGCGCGGTCAGCGCGTTCGCCCGGCAGGTCCGGGCGTTCGCCGCCGAGCGGATCCCGTCGTGGCCCGGCCCGTGGCTGCGGCTGGCCACCCTGCTGCCGCTGCTGCTGGTGGCGGTCGAGGGGCTGAACAGCACCCCGCATCCGGTGGTGCCGCTCCAGCCCGAGGCGATGCGGACCGTGGACGGTCCGATGCTGGTGCTGCCGAGCAGCCAGAACCTGGACCAGCCGGTGATGCTCTGGTCGACCAGCCGGTTCCAGGACGTGGTCAACGGCGGCAGCGGCTTCACACCCGTGCAGCTCGACGACGTCCGCCGGGTCACGCTCGCCTTCCCGGACCAGACCAGCGTCGACTACCTGCGCACCCTGGGCGTACGCAACGTCGTGCTGTTGCGCGACCAGGTCGCCGGCACCCCGTGGGAGGCGACCATCGACGCGCCGGTCGACGGGTTCGGCATCACCGCCAGGAGATCGGCGAGGCCGTGGTGTACCGCCTCTGAGCCACCCCCGGCCGCGCCGGACTGGCGGAGCTGACCTCAGCCGGTGGCGGCGACCGGTTCGGCCGGCTCGGCGGACCGGGCCGGCCGGCGGCGCCAGCCGACGAGCCAGGGGGCGTCCGGCGCGCCGTCCAGCACCCCGCCGTCCGGGTCGTCGGCGTAGGTCGCCCGCACCACGTCCCGCTCCGGGTGGAGGATGTCCCGGATCACCAGGACGCAGAGCACCGCCACGGTGGTCAGCCGGAGCGTCGCGGCCAGCACGAAGACCCCTTCGGGGAACACCGGCCGGTTGGTCGCGGCGCCGAGCAGCTCGCCGTAGAAGGCGGCGAAGTAGCAGACCTCCGCGATCTGCCAGGCCAGGAAGGCGCCCCAGCGCGGTCGGGCCAGCACCGCCAGCGGCAGCAGCCAGAGCACGAACTGCTGCGACCAGACCTTGCTGAAGATCAGGAACAAGGCGACGACGAGGAAGGCGAGCTGGGCAACCCGGGGCCGGCGGGGCGCCAGCAACGCCAGCCCGGCCACGCCGAGGCAGGCGAGCCCGAAGAGGGCGTACGACAGGTAGTTCAGGGCGGGGATGTTGACGTTGAGCCACTCGAACGGCCCGAGGTCACCGGGGCTGCCCGTGCCCACCTTGCCGTCGAGGTGGCGCCCGATGTACCAGAGGGTGCCCCAGTCGATCGGCCGGGTGGTGTTCAGCTCGAAGAATCGGCCCCAGTTGTCCCGGTACGGCAACGCCACCGGCAGGTTGACGGCGACCACAGCCAGCACCGCCGTGGCGACCGCCGTGAGCCCGGCCCGGATCCGGCCGGCGCGCAACGCCAGCACCAGCAGCGGCCCGAGAATGAACAGCGGCCACATCTTCGCCGCTCCGGCCAGCCCGAGCAGCACGCCGGCCAGCGCCGGCCGGCGTTTCGCCCACGCCAGCAGCCCGAACGCGGCCAGCCCGACGGCGAGCAGGTCCCAGTTGACCGTGGCGGTGAGCAGCAGCGCGGGGGGCGAGCGCGAAGAGCGCCGCGTCCCATGGTCGTCGGCGGCGCAGCGCGAGGATCACCGCCACGGTGGCCACCGCGAGCGCGCTCAGCACCAGCGCGTTGACGTTGTAGAACCACTGCCCCTGGTTGATCTCGGGGTTGGACACGCCGAGGGCGTGCACCGGCAGGCCGAGCGCGCCCATGAAGTAGCCGGTGAGCACCGGGTACTCCACCGGGTGGTCGGCGTAGGGCACCTTGCCCTCGTTGAGACCTTCGGCGTAGTAGAGCGCCAGCACGTCGGTGTAGCAGAGCCGGGTGTACTGCACGTTGTTCTGCCAGGCGCCGTCCTGGCAGGGCGACTTCTGCACCCAGTGCAGGGCCAGGGTCAGGCAGGCGAGGGCCAGCACGATCCGGGCGGCCGTCCAGAACCGCCGCTGAAGTCCGGCGGGTCGGTCCAGGGCCGCCGCGTGGTCGCCCAACGGGCCGCCGATCATCTCGGAGACGCCCCGTACGAAGCTGTCGGACCGGGACGGGTGGTCGCTGGTCCCGTCCTCGTCGATGCCTGCGGTCGACTGCGTGCTCATGGACAGGCATCCTGCCGTACGGCGGGGGTCCGCGTCCCGCTCCGGAGCGAACATGCCGGTGCGGAAACGCCGACGGCGGCCGGAGAGAGTTCCGGCCGCCGTTGGCGTCGATGCTGGGTGGTCAGTCCCGGGTCGTCGTCCGGGGCGGGGTCGTCGGCAGGATTCCGCCGCCGTTGCCATTGCCGTTGCCGGGCCGTGGATCGATCGGGGTGCCGGGGTCATTCGGGTTGCCCGGGCCCGGGTTCCCGCCATTCGGCGGCGGACAGAAGATGTTCAGCGGGTCGCAGCCGGGCTGCTGGGGCTGGGTCGGTGCTGTGGGCGCCGCCGGCGGCTGCGTGCCGTTGCCGGCGTTCTCGTCGCCCATGCCGGTGATGCTCGGCAGGGACTCCTTGTCCTTGCCCTTCAACGCGGCGTCCATGTAGCGCTGCCAGATCGCGCCGGGCAGCTTGGAACCACCGATGTCGCTGCCGTCCTTGTCGATGATCGTCGGCTTCTTCGAGTCCCGGCTGCCGATCCAGACCGCGGTGGCGAGCTGCGGGGTGTAGCCGACCATCCAGGCGTGCGCGTTGTGCTTGCTGTCGTACTCCCAGGTGCCGGTCTTGCCGGCCGCCTCGCGACCGTCGTCGAGCGAGCGGTGGTTCGGCTCGGGGATCTGCTTCAGCACGCCGGTCACCTCCTTGGCGACCTCCGGCCTGATCCGCTGCTTGCCGCCCGCCTTGTCCAGTTTCTCCCCACCGACCAGCTTCCACTTACCGGTGTCCGTGTCCTGCTGTTCGATCTTCTTGACGAAGTGCGCCTTGTTGTACTTGCCGTCGTTGGCGAGCGTCGCCAGGCCGTTCGCGTGGTCAAGCACCGTGATCGGGTACTGGCCATAGGCGACCACGTGGAAGAACGGGGACGGTGCGACGTCTTCGCCCTTGGCCTTGGTCAGGTCGATCGGCTTGGGCGGGTTGTCGGAGGTGGTCCACATGGTGCTGACCCCGGCCGCCTTGGCCATGTCCACGATCTTGTCTGGGCCGATCTTCTCGGACACGTGGTAGAAGGGCACGTTGTACGACTTGATCGTCGCTTCCTCGAGCGTGCACCACTTGGCGCAAGCGCCGTTCTTGGTGACGTCCCGACCCGCGTTCTGCACCTCGTTCGCGAAGCCCTTCGGCTTGAACGGGGTGGCGTCCCAGTGCGACTTCACCGAGACACCCGCCTCGATCGCCGCCGCAAGGGTGTAGACCTTCATCGACGAGCCCGGTGGGTGACCACCGGTGAGGTTCCCGTTGGAGTCCGTGTTCTTGCCGGCGTAGTCGAAGTCCGCGCCGCTGTCGCCGCCGTAGTAGGCGAGCACCCGGCCGGTCTTCGGGTCGATCGACACGACCGCCGACATCAGGTTCTTCGGCTGGTCGCTGAGTTCGGAGCCCGGCTTCGCGCGCATCGCGGTGTTCTCGGCGGCGGTCTGGAGCCGCGGGTCGATCGTGGTCGTGATCCGGTAGCCGCCGTCGCGCAGCGCGTCGACGCAGCTGACCTTGCCATCCGCGCCGGAGTTGGAGCAGAGGCCCATCTGCTCCATTTCCTCGCGGACGTAGTTGATCACGTTACCGCGGGAGGTGTTAACGCCGAACGCGTTCGAGCCGGCGGCCTTCGGGCTCAGCGTCTTCGGGTACTGGGCGTCGGTCGGTCGCTTCTGCCGGCCCGGTGCGTCGAGCCAGCCCTCGGCCACCATGCCGTCGAGCACGTAGGTCCACCGGGCCTTGGCGTCGGTGGGGTTGACCGCCGGGTCGTACCCCTTGTGGGTCTCGCTGGCCACCGGCTGCTTGATCAGTGCGGCGAGCACCGCGCCCTGGGCCACGCTCAGGTTGGCGGCCGGCACCCCGAAGTAGGTCTCGGCCGCGGCCTGGATGCCGTAGGCGCCCCGGCCGAAGTAGATCACGTTGAGGTAGTGCTCCATGATCTGGTCTTTGGTGAACTGGTCGTTCAGCTTGGAGGCCAGGATCGCCTCCTTGACCTTCCGGGCGTACGTGTCGCCCTTCAGGTTGTCGTAGGCGTTGCGGGCGTACTGCTGGGTGATCGTGGAGGCGCCCTGCTTGTCGCCGCCGGAGAGGTTGTTCCAGGCGGCCCGGGCGATGCCCTTGTAGTCCACGCCCGAGTGCCGGTAGAAGTTCCGGTCCTCGGCGGCGGCGACCGCGTCCCGCACGTGCTGCGGCATCTGATCGATCTTGATCAGCTGCCGGTTCTCCTCACCCAGCTTGGCGATCGGGGTCTTGCCGTCGGCGGCGTACACCGTGGTAGAGAGCGGCAGCGCGAGCTGCGCAGGCACCACGACCGTGGTCGAGTAGTAGGTGAAGCCCACCACGCCGATGCCCGCCACCATGATGAAGACCGCGAAGGCGGCGATCATCATGTTGATCCGCTTGCGCTTCTTCGACCGCGCGACCGCGTCCGGGTCACCGGGGCCGCGACCGCCCCGACCACCGCGACCGGGACCGTTCGGCCCGCCGGGACCACCCGGGCCGCCGGGACCACCCGG
>JAEVHO010000186.1 GCA_016802835.1 Micromonospora sp. ATA32
CGGTACGACCCCGGTGACTGGCGTCCCGGCGACGGGGTCTGCCACGCCCGGGAGATCTCCGACTACTCGGTCGCCCTGGCCGAGCGGATCGGCTCGATCGCGTTGCGGGACCACGACCTGGCTCGCCCGGCTGCGGGCCCGGGACGCCGGCTGCCTGACCGCGCCGCGGTACGACCCCGGTGACTGGCGTCCCGGCGACGGGGTCTGCCACGCCCGGGAGATCTCCGACTACTCGGTCGCCCTGGCCGAGCGGATCGGCTCGATCATCGACCGGGGGGAGTTCCCGCTGGTCCTCGGCGGGGACTGCTCGATCCTGCTCGGCTCGGCGCTGGCCATGCACCGGCTCGGCGAGGCGGTCGGCGGCCGGATCGGTCTGGTCTTCGTCGACGGGCACTCCGATTTCCGGCACCCCGGCAACGCCTCCTATGTGGGCGCCGCGGCGGGGGAGGACCTCGCCCTGGTCACCGGCCGGGGGCAGGCCGACCTGGCCGCGATTGAAGGCCGCCGCCCCTACTTCCGCGACATCGACGTGGTGGTGCTCGGCATCCGGGCGCAGGACGAGTACCGCCTCGACCTCCAGGCCGCCGGGATCACCACCCGGCCGGTGCCGTCGCTGCGCGCCGAGGGCGCGGCCCGGACCGCGCAGTGGGCCCACGAGCAGCTCGCCGACTGCGCCGGCTACTGGGTGCACATCGACGTGGACGTGCTGGACCCGGCGGTGATGCCGGCGGTCGACGCGCCGGACCCGGGCGGCATCGCCTTCGCCGAGCTGGAGATCCTGCTCGCCGGCCTGGTGGACACCCCGCACTGCCTGGGCGTCGAGCTGACCGTGTTCGACCCCGACTACGACCCCGACGGGTCGTACGCGGCCGAGATCGTCAACACGGTGGTGGCCGGGCTGGCCCCGGTCTGCGCGCCGGGGGCGCTGCCACCCCGGCTGCTCCCGGCCGCGCCGGTGACACCCGCCCCGCGGCGCGACAACCGGCGCCCGGCCAGGCTCGCCCCGGCGGTCCCACCTGCGTCGGTGCTCACGCCGATCCCCGCCGCCGTCGTCGAGCCGGTCGGCCCGTTCGTCCGGGAGCCGGTCGGGCGTGAGTCGGCTGGGCTTGAGCCGGCCGGCTATGAGCAGGTCGGGCTTGAGCCGGCCGGGTATGAGTCGGTCGGGCCGGGCGGGCCGGAGCCGGTCGGGCCGCCCGCCTCCGTCGGCCCGGGGCTGCTGCGTCGGGCGTCACCGTCCGAGCCGGTCGCCGACCCGGATGCCACCCACGAGGGCGGTACCGGGCAGTCCAGCGCGGGCATCGCCTGACTTCGCTGCTCCTCGGCGAGATCCTGGCCGAGACGGCGCCGGCCGGCCCCTTCAGAGCCGTCCGGGAGGCGCGTTCAGGCCAGGCCGCGCAGGAAGCGCTCGCTGATCGGGACGGCGCTGGCCGCACTGGAGCCACCCTGCTCGACGAAGACCGCGAACGCCACGTCGCCCTGCCACCCGACGAACCAGGCGTGGGTGTGTGCCGGGTTGTTGTCGTACTCGGCGGTCCCGGTCTTGCCGTACACCGGGCCGCCCGGCACGTCGCCAGCGCGCTGGCCGTGCCGGCGGTGACCACCTCGCGCATCATGGTCTTCAACGGCTCCACCGACTCGGCCTTGAGCTGTGGGCCGGCCGGCGCGGGCTGCTGCGGGGCCGGGTCCAGCACCAGTTTCGGCTGCTCGAAGCGGCCCCGGGCGACCGCGGCGGTGGCGCCGGCCATGGCGAGCGGGCTGACCAGCGTGGTGCCCTGGCCGAAGGCCGCGGCGGCCTGCTCGGCCGGGGAACCGCCGGTGGAGACCTTGCCGGTGAAGGCGTCGGCGCCGAGGTCCCAGGTGGCCTCCAGACCGAGCGCCCGGCCGGTCCCGGCCAGCCCGTCGGCGCCGAGCTTCGGTGCCAGCGCGGCGAAGGCGGTGTTGCACGACTTGGCGAAGTCGACCCGGAACGGCACCTGACCGAGGACGAAGTTGTCGGAGTTCTTGAACGACCGGCCGTCCACGGCGAACGTCTTCGGACAGTCGACCTTGCCGTCCAGGCTCACCTCGCCCCGGTCCAGCAGGCCCAGCGCGCTGACCATCTTGAAGGTCGACCCGGGCGGCACCTGGGCGGTGAAGGCGAGGTTCTCGCCGGCCGCTCCCGGGCCGTTGGCGGCAGCGAGCACCGCGCCGTCGCTGATCCGGACGGCCACCAGGGCGGAGCGCCGCTTCTCCCCCCGCAGCGCCGCGTCGGCGGCGTTCTGGGTGGCCACGTCGAGGGTGGTCTTCAACGGCTGGCCGGTCTTCGGTTCGCTGCGGAACACCTCCGCGCCGGTCGTCACGCCGGGCTCGCCGGGCTTGGGGCGCTCGGTGATCACGGTCAGCCCCGGGGCGCCGCGCAGCCGCTGGTCGTAGCGGCCCTGAAGCCCGCCGTGGCCGACCAGGTCGCCCGGGGCGTACAGGTCGGGGTGGGCAGACACGTCGTCAGCCTGGGCCGCGTCGACCGAGCCGAGCAGCGCGCGGGCGAACTCCCGGGTCGGCGCCAGGTCGAGCTTCTCGCTGCGGAACTTGGTGCCCGGCAGGTCGTAGATCCGCGGCCGGATCTGCCGGTAGGCGTCGTCCCGCAGCGTCACCACCTCGACGAACGCTCCCGGATCGGCCTCGCTGAGTCGTTTGGGCAGGTCGGAGAGGTCGACCGGTGGGGTGATCGCCGGGCGGACCGTCTTGAACGCCGCGTCCAGCTGCTTCGTCAGCGCCGTGACGTCGGTCACCTCGCTCGGCTGCAGACCCATCCGGACCACCGGGCGCGGCGCCACGATCGGCGCGCCGGCGCCGTCCAGCACCCCGGCCCAGGGCCCGGCGTCGCGGCGCAGCGCCAACCGGTCGCCCCGCGCGAGCTGCTCCTGGACGACCTGCGGCTCCCAGATCACCTGCCACTGGTCGTCGCCGCCGCGCTTGAGCCGGACCTGGCGGTCGTACGCCCAGGTGGTCCGCCCCGGCAGCGCCCATTCCACCCGGATGCCGGCGGTGGCCGTGTCGGCGGTGATGGCGGCGTCGCCGGTGCGGTGTAGCGTCGGCGGGGTGGCCGCCAGCTCGCCGGAGAGTTCCTTGATCTCCCGGGCGACGTCGGTCGCCGGGACCTTGGCACCGGTCGGGTCGATGAAGCCGACCGCCTGGAGATCACCCCCGCGCCAGCCGGTCAGGAACGCATCGACGCTCCGCTCGGGCCCGTCGCCGTCGGAACACCCGGCCAGCGCGCCGGCGGCCAGCACGGTCGCGGTCAGGGCCGCGAGCCCCGGGCGGGTGCCTCGGTTGCGACGGCGGCGGCGCGGGTACGACACGGGCATGAAGTGTCCCTCCGGGGTTCTCGAGTGCGCCCTGCACGCTAGTACGCCGAGGCCCTGGCCACCGCCCCCTCGGGCGGGGTACGGAAAGACGCAGCTGTGACAGTGTGATGAACATCGCGAGCCGGGGTACTCCGCGACAGGCCAACCTCGTACCCGCAACGGGTGAAAGGACAGAGTCCCGATCCGGACGTGCGGCCGGAGGTCCCCCGACGAACGGACACATCGGCGGGCCTAGGCTGGGCGGCAGAGTGACCCACAACGCGGTGGGTCGAGGGGAGTGGCACCGATGGACCGGCGTCCGGCGATCAAACCGGGACCCGACCTCCGGCAGGCTGACACCGGCCGGGACGACAGCTTGGATTCGGCGACCGACGGAGACGGCTTCGGCCGGCTCGACACAGGAGTGACCGGGATGACCGGTTCGAGCATCGACACCCTCTATGATCTCGGTCTGCCGCCTGAGGCGCTGGGTGACGACGTGGAGGATTCCGAGCTCGACGAGCCGGTACCCAACGCGGAGCGGCTGGTCGCCCAGGCCGTCGCGCTGGCCGGCGATGATCACGACGCCGCGACCCTGGTCGGGCGATTCTGGCGGTTCGCGCCGGACGAGGAGCTGATCGGGTTCACCGCGGAGGAGATGCTCGACGCGGCCCGCGCCCATCGGGACCTGGCCCAGCAGCGGGTGCCGGGAGAGCTGAAGCTGCGCATCCACGAGCCGGACGCGGACCAGCACCACACGGTCATCGAGATCGTCACGGACGACATGCCGTTCCTGGTCGATTCGGTGACCGCCCTGCTCAACTCCCACCACCTCGACGTGCACCTGCTGGTGCACCCGCTCGTGGTGGTCCGGCGCGAGCCGCTCGGCAAGCTCGCCGAGGTCTCGGCGGACGTCGAGCCGGACGACGCGATCGACGGCGACCTGATCGAGAGCTGGATGCGGATCGAGATCGACCCGGTCCGCGACGCCGACCAGCGCGAGCGGCTGCGCCGGGAGTTGCAGCGGGTGCTCACCGACGTACGCGAAGCGGTCGAGGACTGGCCGAAGATGCGGCAGCGGGCCCTGGCGCTCGCCGACGAGCTTTCCTCGGCCCGGACCTCGGACAACCGCCCGCCGGTGCCGGAAAAGGACATCACGGACTCCGTCGAGCTGCTCCGCTGGCTCGCCCACGACCACTTCACCTTCCTCGGCTACCGGGAGTACCGCCTGGTCGACGCCGACGGCGCGGCCGCCGACGCCGAACGGGTCGGCGGCAAGGCGTTGGAGGCGGTGCTCGGCACCGGGCTGGGCATCCTGCGCTCGGACTCCCCGGAGGCCCGGACGTTGTCGTCGATGACGCCCGAGGCGCACGAGAAGGTGATGGAGAAGCGGCTGCTGATCATCACCAAGGCGAACTCGCGGGCGACCGTGCACCGCTCGGCCTATCTGGACTACATCGGCTTCAAGATCTTCAACGAGGCGGGCGAGGTGGTCGGCGAGCGGCGCTTCCTCGGCCTGTTCTCCACGACGGCGTACCGGACCAGCGTGCGGGAGCTGCCGGTGGTCCGGCGCAAGGTGGCCGAGGTGCTCGATCGCTCGGGCCTGAGCCAGCGCAGCCACTCCGGCAAGGACCTGCTCCAGATCCTGGAGACCTACCCGCGCGACGAGCTGTTCCAGATCAAGACCGACGACCTCTACCACGCGGTGATCGGCGTGCTGCGGATGGCGGGCCGCCGCCAGTTGCGGGTCTTCCTGCGCCGGGACGCGTACGGGCGGTTCATCTCCTGCCTGATCTACCTGCCCCGGGACCGGTTCACCACCCAGAACCGGCTCCGGATGCAGGACATCCTGCTCCGCGAGCTGAACGGGGTCGGGGTCGACTACACCACCCGGGTCACCGAGTCGATGCTCGCTCGGGTGCACTTCATCGTCCGGACGGATCCGGCCAACCCGCCCGGCGACATCGACGCCGACCTGCTGGCCGAGGAACTGGCCGACGCGACCCGGCTCTGGGACGACGACTACCGGCTGGTGCTCGAGCGCAAGCTCGGCGACGAGCAGGCCAAGCACCTGTTCAGCCGGTACGCCGACGCGTTCCCGGAGGGCTACAAGGACGGGCACACGCCGTACGAGGCGATGAAGGACCTGGCCAAGCTCGAGCTGCTGGAGGAGCCCGGCCAGCTGGAGATGCACCTGTTCCGCAAGCAGTTGGCCCCCCGGCCGGGCACCCCGGAGGCGGACCTCGACGAGACGATGGACGTCCGGTTCAAGGTCTACCGGTACGGCGAGCCGATGATGCTCTCCGCCGTGCTGCCCGTGCTGCACTCCCTCGGCGTCCGGGTGGTCGACGAGCACCCGTACGAGGTGGACCGGGTCGACGGCCGAATCTGGCTGTACGACTTCGGGCTGCGCCTGCCCGAGGGGCACCAGGAGCTGGCCGAGGTGCGCCCGCACGTGGAGAACGCCTTCGCGGCGGCGTGGCGGGGCGAGGCGAGGTGGACGGCTTCAACGAGCTGGTGCTGCGCGGTGGGCTCACCTGGCGGCAGGTGGTGGTGCTGCGGGCGTACGCGAAGTACATGCGTCAGGCCGGGACCGTCTTCTCCCAGGACTACATGGAGCAGACCTTCATCGCGTACCCGCGGATCGCCTCGCTGCTGGTCGAGCTCTTCGAGGTGCGCTTCACGCCGGGCGCGATGAGCACCGACGAGCGGCGGCAGCGCAGCGGCGAGCTGGTGACCCGGATCGGCGAGGCGCTGGACGAGGTGGCCAGCCTCGACCAGGACCGGATCCTGCGGTCGTACCTCACGCTGATCCAGGCCACCCTGCGGACCAGCTTCTACCAGAAGCCGGTCGGCGGTCGGCCCAAGTCGTACGTGGCGTTCAAGCTGGACCCGCAGGCGATCCCGGACCTGCCGGCGCCGCGCCCGAAGTTCGAGATCTTCGTGTACTCGCCGCGGTTCGAGGGCGTGCACCTGCGGTTCGGGCCGGTGGCCCGGGGCGGGTTGCGCTGGTCCGACCGGCGGGAGGACTTCCGCACCGAGGTGCTGGGCCTGGTCAAGGCCCAGATGGTGAAGAACACGGTGATCGTGCCGGTCGGCGCCAAGGGCGGCTTCGTGCTCAAGCAGAAGCCGGGGGACCGGGACGAGGCGGTCGCCTGCTACAAGGAGTTCGTCGGAGCGATGCTCGACGTCACCGACAACATCGTCGCCGGTGAGATCGTGCCCCCGGACGACGTGGTGCGGCACGACGTCGACGACCCGTACCTGGTGGTGGCGGCGGACAAGGGCACCGCGACGTTCTCGGACATCGCCAACGAGATTTCGGCGGCGCACAACTTCTGGCTGGGCGACGCGTTCGCCTCCGGCGGTTCGGCCGGCTACGACCACAAGAAGATGGGCATCACCGCCCGGGGCGCCTGGGAATCGGTGAAGCGGCACTTCCGGGAGCTGGGCCACGACACCCAGACCCAGGACTTCACCGTGGTCGGCGTCGGCGACATGTCCGGCGACGTGTTCGGCAACGGGATGCTGCTGTCGGAGCACATCCGGCTGGTGGCCGCGTTCGACCACCGGCACATCTTCCTCGACCCCGACCCGGACGCCGCCACCTCGTACGCGGAGCGGAAGCGGCTGTTCGATATGTCCCGGTCGTCCTGGGAGGACTACAACCGCGAGCTGATCTCGGAAGGCGGCGGGATCTTCCCGCGTACCGCCAAGTCGATCCCGATCACCCCACAGGTCCGGGCGGCGATCGGGCTCGACGACGATGTCGAGCACATCTCCCCGCAGGACCTGATGAAGGCGATCCTCACCGCTCCGGTCGACCTGTTCTGGAACGGCGGCATCGGCACGTACGTCAAGGCCTCCAGCCAGACCAACGCCGAGGTGGGGGACAAGTCCAACGACGCGATCCGGGTGGACGGCAAGAGTCTGCGCTGCCGGGTCGCGGGGGAGGGCGGCAACCTCGGCTGGACCCAGCTCGGCCGGATCGAGTACGCGGTGGCAGGCGGGCGGATCTACACCGACTTCATCGACAACGCGGCCGGGGTGGACACCTCCGACCACGAGGTGAACATCAAGATCCTGCTCAACACGGCGGTCGCGGACGGCGAGCTGAGCACCGAAGAGCGGGACGAGCTGCTCGCCGAGATGACCGACGAGGTCGCCGAGCTGGTGCTGCGGGACAACTACGACCAGGCCCGGGCGATCAACAACGCCCAGGCCCAGGCCGCCTCGCTGCTGCCGGTGCACCGCCGGATGATCAACGAGCTGGAGCGCTCCGGTCAGCTCGACCGGGCGCTGGAGGCGCTGCCGCCGGACGAGGAACTGGCGGTCCGGACCGAGTCCGGGCTGACCGCGCCGGAGTTCGCGGTGCTGCTCGCGTACGTCAAGATCGGCCTTGAGAAGGAGATCCTGACGGAAGGGCTCGCGGACGAGGAGTGGACGACCGACGTGCTGGTCAACTACTTCCCGACGCCGATGCGGCAGCGGTTCGCCGACCGGATGGGCCAGCACCGGCTGCGTCGCGACATCGTGACCACCGTGCTGGTCAACGAGACGATCAACCGGGGCGGCATCACGTCCGTCTTCCGGGTGGTCGAGGAGACGGCCGCCTCGGCGGCCGACGTGATCCGCGCCTACGTGGTGGTCCGCGAGGTGTTCGGGCTGGGCGAGCTCTGGGACGCGGTCGAGGCGCTGGACAACAAGGTCGCGCCGGAGCTGCAGACCAACGTCTACCTGGACACCCGACGACTGCTCGACCGGGCGGTGCGCTGGCTGGTCACCAACCGGCGCTCGCCGATCGACGTGCCGGCCGAGATCGCCCGGCTCCGCGACGGCGTGGCCCGACTGCTGCCAGGGCTGGAGAACCTCTTCTACGGCAGCGAACGCGACGCCATCGCGGCGCACATCGACTCGATGACCGAGCGGGGGCTGCCGCGCGAACTGGCCGAGCGGGCGACCCGGCTGATGTACAGCTTCGGCCTGCTCGACGTGGTGGAGACCGCGGCGCGCACCGGGCGGGACGTCGGCGAGGTGGCCGGGGTCTACTTCGTGCTCTCCGACGGGTTCCGGGTGGACTCGTTGCTGTCGAAGATCTCCCTGCTGCCGCGGGAGGACCGCTGGCAGACGCTGGCCCGGATGGCGCTGCGCTACGACCTGTACGCGGCGCTGGCCGCGCTGACCGCGGAGGTCCTCGACTCCACCGCGGACAGCCTCCCGCCGCACGAGCGGGTGCAGGAGTGGGAGCAGTCGAACGCCACCTCGATCCACCGGGCCCGGCGGGCGATGGGGGAGTTCGACGAGTCGCGGGCGGATCTGGCCGCCCTGTCCGTGCTGCTGCGGCAGATCCGCACCCTGGTGCGTACCTCCGCCGCCGCCTGACGCGGGTCCGGCGCGGTCCGGCCGGTCGGGGAACCCGACCACCGGACGCGCCGGGGTGTCACGCGGTCATCGTGGCGAACACGATGACGTTGTTCAGGTAGCTGCTGGCGGTCTGGTCGAAGTCGCCGCCGCAGGTCACCACCCGCAGGCTGGCCTTGTCGCTCGGGCCGTACACCAGCTCCGTCGGGAACGACGTCTTCGGGTACGACTTCACCTCGTTGACGGTAAAGGTGGCGCTCGTCCCGTCGGACCGGGCAACGGTGATGGGGTCACCCGCCTTCAGCGAGCCGAGCTCGAAGAAGACGGCCGGTCCCAGCTTGGCCGAGTCGACGTGCCCGACGATGACGGCGTTGCCCACCTCGCCCGGGCTCGCCCCCGGCTCGTACCAGCCGGCCCGCTGGGCCTGGTCCAGCGGGGGAACCTGAACAGTGCCGTCGGGGTTGGTGCCGAGCGACATGATCTCGGCGTTCACCCCGATCCGGGGAATCGAGATGGTCGTCGGGGCGGAGCGGGGGCAGGGGCGTCGGGGGCGGGGCCCCCGCTGGGGTCGTCCGAGGGGAGATCAGCGGCGGAGCCCTGGTCGGCGGGGTCGGCTGCAGGCTGGGTGGGATCGGCGGTGGGGCCCGCCCCGACCTGGGACAGCGGCTGCGGCGGACGGGGTGCGGGCACGGTCCGCATGGACGCGCCGATCATCCCGGCGCCCACCATGGCGAGAAGGACGACGACGGCCGCGCCGGCGGCGCGCCACGGTCTCCCGTGACGGCCGCCGGCCGGTGTCGCCGTCACGTCAGACGAGCGAACCATTGGTCCGACGCCGACGCATGAGCACGATGCCGCCCAGTGCGGCGGCGCCGATCATGCCCGCCCCGCCGGTGGCCATTCCACGGTCGGTGCTGGTGGTGGTCATGCCACCGTCACCACCGTCGACCGAGCCGTGCGGGAGCACGACCATCTCGCCCTCGCCGCAGGAGCCCTTGAGCTCGTAGCGGCCCGGCTCGGCCTGCCGGTCGACCTTGGCCTCTCCGTAGTAGACGAAGTCGCGCTTGTGCTCCCAGCGGTCCTCGTCCTTGTTCTGGTCGGACTTGTCGTCCTTGCCCCAGCTGGACTCGTCGTCCTTGCTCCAGCTGCCCTTGTCGTCCTTGTTCCGGTCGGACTTGTCGTCCTTGTTCCGTGGTCGGACTTGTCGTCCTTGCCCCAGCTGGACTCGTCGTCCTTGCTCCAGCTGCCCTTGTCGTCCTTGTTCCGGTCGGACTTGTCGTCCTTGTTCCGT
>JAEVHO010000187.1 GCA_016802835.1 Micromonospora sp. ATA32
TGCGATGGGCGGCACGAGCCGATCCTTGGCATCGGGGAACGTGGTTGCGACCGGGTGGCCGAGCCCATCGTAGGAGCATCCGGCGGCCGGGTGAAGGTCGCCGGCGCGACGGGACCCGGCGGCTGCCGCAGCTCGGGCGGCACCCCGCAGCCGGCGAGCGGGACGGCGGCGAGCAGGACGATCGGGGCGATCATCCGGCGGGCCAGGGTGGGGTGCGGTGCGATGGGCGGCACGAGCCGATCCTTGGCATCGGGGAACGTGGTTGCGACCGGGTGGCCGAGCCCATCGTAGGAGCATCCGGCGGCCGGGTGAAGGTCAGCGCAGGACCCGGTGTCCGGCCCGTTCCAGCGCGGCCGTCGCCTCGGTGAGGCGTACCGCGGGGACGAGCAGGTAGTCGGTGTCGTAGGTGGAGAAGGCGACCACGTTCACCCGCGCGTCGGCGAGCGGGCCGACCAGGGCGGCCAGCGTGCCGGTCACGGCGATCTCGAGCGGGCCGGCGACCCGCAGGCACCGCCAGTCGGTCTCGACGGCGGCGTCCCGCGGTGCGCGGGCGGACGGGCAGATCACCGAGATGCCGTCGGCGGACCAGCTCACCGTGACCACCTCGTCGCCGGCGAGCCCGTCCCACCCCGCCGCGACGAGGGTCGAGCCGGCGGCCAACCGGCACACGGCGTATTCCCCCGGCAGCAGAGCGACATCGAGCATGAGGGCACCTTACGGCGTCGGAGAGTGCCCGTCCCAGCTTGACCGCCTGCGGCGATTGCCACACTTCGCCGCAGGTCAGACCTCGGAGAAGAAGGTGAGCGACCCGGCGACCGCCCCGTCGGTGAGCACCGGGGTGGAGATGGCGTCCACGGTGGCGATCGGCGCGCCCTCCGCCGCCGCCTGGACCCGCAGCAGGCCCCGGGCCAGCCGACGGGAGTGCAGGGCGAGCAGCGGCGGGATCTTGTCGGTCTCCTGCTCGTTCAGCTCGCCCCGGTTGGCGGTGAAGTCGAGCAGCCGCAGCCCGCCGTCGAGCAGAGGCAGGCCGATCACGTCCTCGGGGGCGCCGAGGCAGAGCAGCTCGCAGCCGGACGACGAGACGGCGACGACCGTGGTCTCCGCGTCGATCAGCAGGCAGGGCTCGGCCGCGTGGGAGACGGTGGCGGACCACTGACCGAAGTTGTCGGACTCCCGCTCTGTGGACGTCCCTACCGCCGGCACGAACACTTCCGAGAGTGAGAGCTCGACGTGGGCCACCGCGCCTCCTATGTACACCGACGGTCTGTCCACGCTAGCCGGTTGCGGCGACGAACGCCCGACCGCGCTGGAGCACCGGGCCGCCGGTGACGATCGGATGCCCGTGACCGGGCGGCCGGCGACGGCGCGGACCGACGGGAGTGCCGACCGCAACCCGGGCCGCGTGGCGTCGCGGGAGACGTTACCGGCGGTTGGCCGGCTTGTCAGCGGCCGTTCGGCCCTCCTCGTACCACCGGTAGTCGGCCGCTGGACGGTACGTGCCGTTCAGCCAGGTCGCCGGGGTCTGCGCGACCCGGGAGAGCTTCTCGGCGGTGGCCGGGCTGATCCGGCTGCCACCGGCGACGAGCAGGCGGTCCAGCTCGCGGTGGGTCGCCATCAGACAGTCCTTGGGCAGGCCGTAGACGCTGATCACGCCGGAGCCGACGAAGGTCAGCACCGGCGTCACCGGGATCGGCAGCCCGACCGCGTCGGAGAGTGCCTTGCTGGCCCGCTTCGCGTCCCGGCGGGCCTCGGCCACGTACGGCGGGCGCTTGCCGTTGATCTGCACGACGTCTCCGGCGACGAGTACCCGGGCCCGGCCGTGGTCGGCGATGGTGACCGCGAAGAGGCCACTGGGCCCGATCGCCAGGAAGCCGGCCCGCTCCTCCTGACCGTGGTCGTGCAGCACGTCCAACACGTCCGTCCGGGGCCACTCGATGACGTGCCAGGCCGGACCGAGGTGGTCGAGCTGGCCGAGCGCCCGGGCGCCGGCCGCCTCGAGCCGGCGGGCTCCCCGCTCGGCGCGGCGGCGACGGGCCCACTCCAGCGGCGTGGGTCGGGCCGGTTCGAGCACCCCCGTGGCGTCGATTCGGGGGTGTGGCACCGCGGCGGGCGGCAGTGCCCGGGTGGCGGTTACCGCTCGACGTGCGGGAAAGACAGTCATCGCGACCTCCGGCAAAAGGTCCCTCGAAGTTATGTCCTCACTACCCTACGTTGTCACTCGGGGGGTTCGGCAAGCTGGAGCGCCGGAATGAGTGCGGATGAATGCCATATTCATCCACAGTTGTTTTACCGGATGCCGCCAAACCCTGCCCTACGCTGCGAGGGTGACCCACTACGTGGACAGCGAGGTCGGTCGGCTCGGCACGGTGCTGCTGCACCGGCCGGGTCCGGAGCTCGCCCGGCTCACCCCGCGGAACAACAACTCGTTGCTCTTCGACGCCATCCCCTGGGTGGGACGGGCGCAGGAGGAGCACGACGCCTTCGCCGCCGCGCTGCGCGACCGGGGCGTGGAGGTGCTGCACCTGGCCACCCTGCTGGCCGAGACGCTCGCCGTCGCCGAGGCGCGCGCGGAACTCACGGACCACGTGCTGGCCTCCCGCCGGCTCGGCGACACGCTGCGCCGCCGGGTCGCCGACCATCTCGCCTACCTCGACCCGGCCGCCCTGGCCGACGTGCTGATCGCCGGGCTCGCCCACGAGGAACTGCGGATCAGCCGGGAGCGGCCCGGCGGTCTGGTCTGGACGCTGATGGACCGGCACGACTTCGTCATCGCTCCGCTGCCGAACCTGCTCTTCACCCGGGACTCGTCACTGTGGATCGGCGACCGGGTCGCGGTGACCAGCCTGGCCATGCCGGCCCGACGCCGGGAGACCACGCTGACCGACATCATCTACCGGCACCATCCCCGCTTCGCCGGCACCGAGTTCGTCTACCAGCGCGGGATGGAGCACCTGGAGGGCGGCGACGTGCTGCTCCTCGCCCCCGGGGTGCTGGCCGTCGGGGTGGGTGAGCGGACCACGCCCGCCGGCGCGGAACGCCTCGCCCGGCAGGTCTTCACCGCCCGGTTGGCGCACACCATCCTGGTGGTGCCGATCGCCCAGGAACGGGCCACCATGCACCTGGACACCGTCTGCACGATGGTCGACGTCGACGCGGTCCTGATGTACCCGAACATCGCCAGCACGCTCTCGGCGTACACCGTGATCGCCGGCGCGGACGGCGACGAGCCGCGGGTGGACGGCCCGGCGCCGTTCCTGCGTGCCGCCGCCGACGCGATGGACCTCGACCAGCTCCGGGTGATCGACACCGGCCTCGACCCGGTGATCGCAGAACGGGAGCAGTGGGACGACGGCAACAACACCCTGGCCCTCGCGCCCCGGCTCTGTGTGGGGTACGAACGCAACGTCGAGACCAACGCCCAGCTGGAACGCGCCGGGATCGAGGTGATCCCCATCGCCAGCTCGGAGCTCGGCTCGGGTCGCGGCGGACCGAGGTGCATGTCCTGCCCCCTGGTGCGCGAACCGCTCCGCGCCCCGGCCGGCGGAGGGTCGGCGGGGGTCAGCGCAGGGTGAGCTGGCGACCCAGCAGGCCCTGCCGGGCCCGACGCCCGGCCGCGTCCAGCGGTTCCTTCTCCTCCAGCGCCTCGGCGTACCGCTTGGCGAACTCGGTCACCGGCTGCTCCCACTCGGTCGCCGGGACCTCCTCGGGCAGGTCCCAGACCGGCACCAGCCGGCCGTGCGCCCGGAACATGCCGGCGAACTTCGTGCCGTCGGCGAGGGGCAGCGTGCCGGCGGCGCTGAGCCGCGACAACGCGTCCAGGGCGGCGTCCTCGTCCTCCCGGAGCACCCAGCGCACGTGCGCCTTCTCCGGCACCTGGCACCAGTAGGCGGCCCGGGCGGCGTCCAGCCGGACGGTCGGGTAGATGGCGGAGTTCGCCCGCTCCAGGGACGCCTGCACGGTCGGGTCGTCGGCCGCGCCCGGGTCGAGCCAGAACTCGAACCCGTCGTGCATGGTGATCTCCAGCGGGCCGTCCACCAGGATGTCCTGGAGGCGGGGGCCCGGGCCGGGCAGCGGCGGCACGGCGACCTGGCCGCCCGGCTCGGTACGCAGGGCGCTGAGCAGCGCCTCGGCCAGGTCCCGCGACACGTCACCGGACTGCTGGTGGCGCTGCAGGCCGATGAGGACCCGGCCGTCCGCCTTGGTGATCGCCGGGGCCGCCATCGGCAGCACGGTGGCCAGGGTGACTGGCCGGTCGCCATGCTCCGCCACCAGCTCCGGGGTGAGGCGCAGCGGCGCCGATGCCGCCGGCACCAGCTCGCGCAGGGCGATCCACTCCGGTTCGTCGGTCAACCCCTCGAAGGGTCGGGGCACGAAGATGTCCCGCACCTTCTCCCGCTTCGGAGTTGCTTCGGCGGCCCGCTCACTCTTTCGACGCTTGCTCACGGCGAGACAGCCTAGAGGCCGGGGCGGTCCGGCGTGGGCTGGACCCGCCCTCCGGTGCCGCTCATCCGGCCACCACCAGGTCCGGACGGGTCTGCCGGCCGGGTCGAACTCGGCCCAGACGCTCTGGCCCAGGCCGTCCCGCTCGACGCCCCAGCGACTGGCCAGCCCGGAGACGATGTGCAGGCCGCGCCCGCCGATCGCGTCCGGGGTCGCCGTCCGCATCCGCGGCCCGGCGGTGGACCCGCCGTCGGTCACCCGGACCTGCACGGCCGGGCCGTCGGGCGAGGGACGCAGCCGCCAGGCCACCCGGACCACCCCGCCGGGCAGCGGGTCGGCGTGCCGGACCGCGTTGCCGACCAGCTCGGCGAGGACCGCGACCAGATCGGCCAGCAGGGCCGTGGACACGAGGTCGGCCAGCTCGCCGGCGATGCGGTGCCGGGCCAGCCGCGCCCCGGTGGCGTGGTGGGGCACCACCACGCACCATGACCGCTCGACCGATCCCGTCGACACCGCTGTCCCTCCCCGTCCCCGTGGCCCCGGTCGACATGCCTGGTCAACCGCGGGGCAGCCGCACCTCTGCGACCGTACCGCCACCGGCTCTCGGTCGGAGGGATACCCATCCATTCTGCTGTTCAACGATCCGGCGGACGAGATAGAGGCCGAGCCCGGCGCCCGGGTAGCCCCGCCGGTCCCCGGACTCGCCCTGCCAGAACCGGTCGAAAGCGCGCTCCACGTGCTCCGGCCGGATGCCGATGCCCCGGTCGCTGACCCGCAGCGAGACGGACTGCTCGTCCGCGCTGGCGGTGATCTCGATGGGCGAGTCGCTGGGCGAGTACTTGCCCGCGTTGGTGCTCAGCTCGGTCAGCACGGTGGCCAGGCTCTGCCGCTCCCCGAGCGCCTTCGGCAGGTCGGCCGGCAGGTCGAGGACGAGGCGGTGGCGCAGGTCCGCCGGCAGGTCGGCCACCGCCGCCCGCAGCGCGTCACCGAGATCGAAGGGCGAGGCCGGCTCGCCGTCGGGCCGTACGTCGGTGGCCGAGGAGAGCAGCCGGTCGACCAGGCGGGCCAGCTCGTTGGCGCGCTGACCGATGATGCGGGCGGCCTGCCGGCGTTCGGTGTCGGTCAGCGACTCCCAGTGGTCGGTGAGGGTGTCCGCGTACCCCTTGATCACCGTGACCGGCGTGCGCAGCTCGTGGCTGGTCACCGCGACGAAGAGTTCCCGGTCCTGGTCGCGGCGCTGCTGGTCGGTGATGTCGCGGAAGGTCACCACCCGCAGGCTGCCCGGCCCCGGCAGCTCACCTGAGGTGATCTTCAGCCAGCGCCCGTCCGGCAGCCGGTGGTCGAGCACCTGGCCGGAGGGGGGCAGCGGAAAGGGCAGCGGATGGCTGAGCGCCTGGGCGGCGGACCGGCCGGTCACCTGCGCGGCCGCCGGGTTCCAGAGCCGGACGTGACCTTCCCGGTCGACCACGGCCAGGCCGTCGGCGAGCGCCGCCACCACGGGCCCGTCGCCGTGCACCGGCAGGCCCGTCTGGTCGCCGTACATGTGGGCGATGCAGGAGGCGAGGTAGCCGACCACGTTGTGCTGGTCGGCGTCGTGCTGGTCGTCCACGTCCGGATAGAGCGCGTGCAGGCTGCCGACGGTGAGCCCGGCGATCTCGGCCCGGGCCACGATCATTCGACGCACTCCCCGCGCGGCCAGCTCGCCGGCGAGCATCCCGGGGATCAGGTCCACCCGCACCTGCCGGAGCCGAGGCCCCGAGAGCAGGCAGACGATGGCCGGGTCCGAGGCCGGCAGCGGGCGACCGACCGTCCATTCGGTGGCGCCGGTCGCGGCGATCACCCGACCGCCGGTCGGGCCGAACTCCACGAACGCCATGCTGGCCGCGCCGACCGCGGTCCGGGCCACCTCGAGCAGCTGGGTGAGGACGGGCAGCCCGGCCTCACCGGAGTTGATCATCTCGATCACCTCGGCGTGACCGGTGATGAGGGCGGCGAGGTCGGTACGCTCCGGCATGTGCCGAGTGTGCCCTGTCGACCGGAGTTCGGGCACCCCGGCCGACCCGGGCGTACCCGCCCGCCCGGCCCCCACCGTCGGCCCAGTGGGCGACCCCGGTCAACGGCCCAGTCGGGCCAGCGTGTGCGCCGGTCGGTCGGTGATGATCCCGTCCACCCCGGCGTCCAGCACCAGCTCCAGGTCCTCCGGAGCGTTGACCGTCCAGACGTAGACCTGGTTGCCGCCGGCCCGCAGGGCGGGCACCAGCTGCGGGCGGGCCCGGACCAGGCCGATCCCCGGCCCGGCGATCCGGGTGCCGAACGGCAGCCGCTCCAGCCGCAGCCAGCGCGGCAGCACCTCCAGCAACAGCACCGTGGGCAGCGCGGGGGCGAGATCGCGCACCCGGCGTACGGCCAGCGCCGAGAAGGACATCACGCTTACCCGTACCGGATCATCCGGCCCCGGCTCGGCCAGCCCGTACCGACGCAGCAGCTCGACCAGGCGCCGCTCGACGTCACCGCCGTAGCGGGACGGGTGCTTGGTCTCCACCAGCAGCCGCACCGGCCGGTCGGCGGCCAGCACGGCGTCGAGCAGCCGCTCCAGGGTGAGCAGCCGGGTGTGCGACTCGTCCCACGGCTCGTCGCTGTCGGCCGGTACGCGGCCCGGGTGCCAGGACCCGAAGTCGAGGGTCTCCAGCTCGGCGAGCGTACGCGCGCTGACCAGGCCGTGACCGTTGCTGGTCCGGTCGAGCCGGCGGTCGTGCACGCAGACCAGGTGCCCGTCGCGGGTCAGCCGGACGTCGCACTCCAGCCCGTCGGCACCCTCGTCGAGGCGCGCAGGTATGCCGCGAGGGTGTGCTCGGGCAGGTCGGCCGAGGAACCGCGGTGGGCGAAGACGAGAGGATCTCCCATGCCGGCCGCGCTCAGATGACCTGGCCGGGCTGTCCGTCCTCGCCGACCACCGGCCGTCCGACGGCGGCCCACTGGCGCATCCCGCCGTCGGCGTTGCGCACCTGGTCCCACCCGTTGTTCATCAGGTAGGCGACAACCTGCGCCGAGCGGCCGCCGGAGCGGCAGATGACCGCGACCTCGCGGTCGGTGGGCACCTCGGCCATCCGGGCCGGCAGTTCCATCATCGGGAGGTGGTGGGCGCCGGGCGCGTGGCCGGCCGTCCACTCGTCGTCCTCCCGCACGTCGAGCAGGTAGGTGTCGTCGGCGATCTCGGTCACGGGCACGGTGGGAACCTGGGGTCCGAACACGGGTACCAAGACTAGATGCTCACTCGTGCGTTCCGCGCGGGGCCGGCCGGTACGGCCGTCACAACCGGCTCACCCACCGGGGATTGTCCCGGGCCCACCCGTCCATCCGGGTGCCGCGGACCGCGTCGAAGAGCCCTCCGCCGCCGTTGTCGAGCACGATGTAGGAGACCTCGTCGATGGTCTGCGGGTAGGACGGGATCTGGATCCCGTGCAGCGCGTCGGCCGGCAGCGCGCGGAGCGCGAAGAGCAGGTCCTCCAGGGGTACGCCGTTGGTGTCGACGGTGAGCGAGCCGCCCACCGCCCGGAGCACCTGGTCCAGCTTGACCGGGTCGGTCCGCAGGTTCGCCTCGCCGGCCCGGCCCAGCACCGCCCGCAGCATCTGCTGCTGGTGCCGCTGCCGGTCGTAGTCGCCGTTCGGCAGGTCGTACCGCTGGCGGACGTAGTCCAGCGCCCGGGCGCCGTCCATCTGCTGGCAGCCGGGGGTGAAGAGGGTGTTCGTGTGGATCGAGCGGACCTCGGTGTCCACGCACATCCGGATTCCGCCTAGCAGGTCGATGACCTTGCGGAACCCGGAGAAGTCGATCAGCGCGGCCCCGTCGAAGCGGATGCCGGTGAGTTGGGTCAGGGTCACCGAGAGCAGCCGGGCACCCGACTCGCCGCCGCCGCCGTGCTCGTACGCGGCGTTGATCTTGTCGTTGCCGCCGCCGTATCCGGCGGTGGGCGGGATCGCCACCAGCAGGTCGCGCGGGACGGAGATCAGGTACGCCTCCCGCATCCCGGCCGGCACGTGCACGAGCAGGATGCTGTCCGACCGCTGGTCCGGGCCGCTGGCCCCGGGTCGTTGGTCCGAGCCGACGAGCAGGTAGTTCAGCGCGCCGCCCAGCTCCGTGCGCTCCCGCCGGGCATCGGCGTCCAGCAGTTGTTCCTTGATCACGGTGCGGTCGTACCGGTGGGTCAGTGTCTTGAGCCCGACCACGGCGAGCCCGGCCAGCAGGACGACGGCGAGGCCGATGCCGAGCAGCAGCCGGGGCCAGCGGGGGCCGGGTCGGCCACCGGCCGGTCCTCCCCGCTCGCGCCTGGCCCGCGCTGACCTGGACGTGACGCCTCCCCGTAGCCGGACGTGAAACCTGCTCACGTCAGGCTACGGGCCGACTCCGCACCGTCACCGGACTTCCCGGACTTTGCCCGCCCGCCGACGGGGCACCGCGATGGCCCCCGCCGCCACGACCGGCGCCGCGGACCGGTCAGCCGCCGCTGCCCGCCCCGGCGGCCTGGTTGGCCTTGACCCAGTCGGCCATGGTGTCCGCGGAGATCGCCTTGTACATCGCCAGCGCCTTCTCCCGGTCGGAGACCACCACCGACTCTCCGTTGATGGTCTGGCTGCCCGCGTTCGGACTGGTGACGAAGGTGAGGTTCTCGCCGCGCAGACTGCGGAACTGCAGGGCCATGTCGGTCAGCGAGAAGCCCTGGTCCACGGTGACCGCGTCGGTCACCGACTGGAGGAACCCGTTCAGCTTCTTCGGGTTGGTCAGCGTGCCCGTGCTCGCCGCCTTGTCCATCAGCGCCTTGAGGAACTCCTGCTGGTGACGCATCCGGGCGAAGTCGCCCTCGGGGAACTGCTTGCGCTGCCGGATCCAGTCCAGCGCCTCCGCGCCGTCCATGTGGTTCGTGCCCTTGGTGAAGACCCGGTAGGGCTTGTGGATCGAGGTGACGGTCCGCTCGACCTTCAGGTCGACCCCGCCGAGGGCGTCGGTGACCTTCCGGAAACCGGCGAAGTCGATCGCCATCACGTGGTCCATCCGGACGTCGGTGAAGCACTCCACGGTGCGGACGCCAGCGGCAGTCCGCCGAACGCGAAGGCCGCGTTGATCTTCGCCCGCTGGCCCGAGCCGCAGTCCGCGCCGGCGCTCTCCGGGATGGGCACGTAGAGGTCGCGCGGGATGGATACCAGGTAGGCCTTCTGGTGGTCGGCCGGGATGTGCATCACGATGATCGTGTCGGCCCGCCACTGGCTCTTCGTGTCGACCGGGACGTCCGGGTCCCGCGAGTCGCTGCCGACCAGCAGGATGTTCAGCGCGCCGTCCACCGTCTTGGCCGGCCGACCGCCGGTGATCTCAGAGAACGGGTCGGTCCGGGCCAGGTCGTTGTTGAGGTTGCGGGCGTAGAACCAGGCGCCCGCGCCGCCGAGCAGCGCCAGCACCAGCAGGGCGATGCCGCCGACGAGGCCGATCCGGCCCCACCGCGG
>JAEVHO010000188.1 GCA_016802835.1 Micromonospora sp. ATA32
GCCGCGGTGGGCGCGCAGGTACGGCAGCAGGGCGGCGAGGCCGACGCGCGGGGCGGCGGGGCCCGGCCGACGGGCGGCGGCGGTGGTCATGCGGAGAACGGTAGCCGGCCCCGCCCAGTCCCGATGCCGCCCGGGACGGACCCGGTCAGGCGGTCAGCACCACCTGGAGCTCCTGCCGGCGCCGCTGCGCCAGGTCGGTCAGCAGCGCCGGCGCCTCCTCCAAGGGCATCACCGCCGACACCATGTGCTTGCGGATCTGGTCGCCGTACGCCCGCAGCAGGTCGATGGTTTCGGCCGAGAGCCGCTCCCGGTCCCAGGTGGGGGTGAGCCCCCGCGGCACCCGTCCGATCTGGGCGCAGCGCAGCGAGAGTCCGTTGTGGTGGAACTCCTCGCCGAACCGGACCGCCTCGGCGCCGGCCTGGTAGAACGCCAGGTCGACCACCGTGCCCTGCGGACGCAGCAGACGCATCGCGAGCTGCAGGGCCCAGTCCTGGCCCCGGCACTGGAACACCACGTCGGCGCCCCGGTCGCCGGCGTGGTGCGCCCAGCGGGTCTTGAGCACCACGGCCGGGTCGTCGGCCTCCGGGTCGAGCGTCTCCAGGCCGAGCGCCTCGGCGACCGCCCGTCGCTGCGGCGTCGGGTCGAGCACCACCACCGACGCGGCGCCGTGCCGCCTGGCGAACAGCGCGGTCAGCAGGGCGACCACGCCGCTGCCGACCACCGCCACCCGGCGGCCGCGGACCCCGTCGCCCAACGAGCGGACGTCGGTGCCGTGCAGGTCGGCGGCGGCGTGCAGCACGCCGTTGGCGCAGATCGGCCCCATGTGCGCGACGTAGACGCCGAGCAGCGGGTCGACGTCGTCGGGCAGCGGGACGAAGCGCTCCTTGACGGGGTCGGCGAGGTACCCGGTGCGGTGGCCGTAGGTCATCGCGCCGACGGTGCCGATCCCGATCGCCGGGGTGGCGCTCTCGACGACCCGTCCCACCTGCATGTAGCCCAGCCGTTCGACCGGGTACGGCGTGCTCCCCTCGCCCGGCTGGAACAGGCCGAGATCCGGGTTCCAGGTGACCGAGAGGTAGGGATTGGTGCCCTTGACGTAGCTCAGCTCGGTGCCGGCGGAGACGCCGCTGTAGAGGGTCTGCACCCGGAACATGCCGTCCCGCAGCGGCGGGGCCTCCTGCTCGACCAGCTCCACCCGGCCCGGGGCGCTGACCACCACCACCTTGTCCGACCGCTGGTCAGGCATCGACGGTCACCCCCGCCGCGGCGAGCGGGACCGCGCCCGGCCCGGTCGGCAGCGTCACACTGCGGCCGGTACGGGCCGACTCGGCGATCGCGAGGGCGAGCCGCTGCGTGCCCAGCGCCTCGGCGTACGGCACCCGAACGTCGTCACCGACGCCGCGTACCGCGTCGATGAACGCCCGGTCGACGGCCACCCGGGCGCCGTCCGGATCTGCCTCGAAGCGCCGCTCGCCGTCGGCGTCCCGCACCACGAGGCCGTCCTCGGCCAGCGACAGGGCCATCCCGTCGGCGACGATCTCCAGCCCGGCCCGGTGCTTCCAGCCCAGCACGCAGGCGGCGGAGAGGGTGCCGACCGCCCCGTTGGCGAAGCGCAGCGTCGCGGCCGTCGCCGAGTCGATGTCGGCCCCCTCCACCGGTGGCGGGGTGCCGTTGCCGTAGGCGGTCACCTCGGTCGCCTCGCCGACCAGCGCGCGGGTAAGGTCCAGCACGTGCGCGGCCTGCTCCACGACCGGGCCGCCGGAGCGGTTCTGCCGGGCCCACCACGCGACCGGCGGGACCTTGTCCAGCCAGGAGCCGGCGACCATCCGGACCGGACGGTCGGCGAGCAGCTCGCGGGCCTGATCCACCACGTGCAGGTAACGCCAGTGGTGTCCGACCGCGGTGAGCAGCCCCCCGCTGCGCCACCAGCTCGGCGATCCGCTCGGCGGTGTCCAGGTCGACCGCGACCGGTTTCTCCACGAACATGGGCACGCCGGCGGCGATCACCGCCTCCTCCACCGGCCCGTGCGCGAACGGCGGCACGCAGACGTACACCGCGTCCGGACCGGCGGCGAGCAGCTCGTCGATGTCCGCGAAGGCCAGGCCGCCGTGCGCTCCGGCGAGGCCGGCCGCCGCGTCCCGGGTGACGTCCATGACGCCGACCAGTTCCACGTCCTCGAACTCGCTCAGCACGCGGGCGTGGCGTTGCGCCACCCCGCCGGCACCGACCAGTCCCACCCGACATGTCCGCATTCCAGAGCCCTCTCGCCACATTCTCATGTTTCCGGCTCAGACTGCCCGAGCAGGGACGCAACGAAACGTTCACGTGGGGGGAACGAGAGATATGGGGGATGTGATCAAGATGTTAGGGGTAATCCGGTTAGCGCGGGGCCCGACCTGGGAAACCAAGCCCGCGTTTCCGCCACGATCTGGGGGTGTGCCAGTGCGGGATACAGAATCGATCGTCTCACCGGTAGTGGAGGCATGGGCCACGTACCGGACCACCTCCGCCAACGAATGGACCACCCGCCGGCTGCTTCGGGCCAAGGGGGACAACCGGGTCAGCGTGGTGCTGCCCGCCCACAACGAGGAGGCGACGGTCGGCGCGATCGTGTCGACGATCCGGGAGCACCTGGTCGACCGGATTCCGCTGGTCGACGAGCTGATCGTGGTCGACTCCCGGTCGACGACCGCACCGCACAGGTCGCCCGCGCGGCCGGCGCCGAGGTGGTCAGTCAGGACGCGATGACCCGGGGCCTGCCCCGGCTGACCGGTAAGGGCGACGCGCTCTGGGCCGGACTGGCCGCCGCCGAGGGTGACATCGTCGCCTTCGTCGACGCCGATCTGCGGGAGTTCCGGCCGCACTTCGTCACCGGGCTGATCGGGCCGCTGCTGACCGACCCGTCGGTCGACTTCGTCAAGGGCTTCTACCACCGGCCACTGGTCGGCGCGACCGGCGTCGAGGCCGACGGCGGCGGCCGGGTGACCGAGCTGATGGCCCGACCGTTGCTCAACCTCTTCTGGCCGGAACTGGCCGGCTTCGTGCAGCCCCTCGCCGGTGAGTACGCCGGTCGCCGTGAGGTGCTGGAGAAGGTGCCGTTCGTCTCCGGCTACGGGGTCGAAACGGCGATGCTGATCGACCTGCTGGAGCTGGTCGGTCTCGACGCGCTGGCCCAGGTGGACCTGGGTGAGCGCAAGCACCGCCACCAGGACAACGCCGCGCTGGGCCGGATGTCCGCCCAGATCATGCTCACCGCCTGGTCGCGGCTGCAGCGGCGGGGCTGGGCGAGCCCGGGCACCATGCCGGCCGCCCTGCTGACCCAGTTCCGCCGGGGCGGTTCGGACGCGCTGCCGAACCTGGACCGGGAGATCGTCGTCAGCGACGTCTCGATCGAGGAGCGGCCCCGCTGGCGCAGCTGCGGCACCGGGTCCCGCGTCGCCGGGTGGCGGCAGCGTGAACCTCCGGTCCGGCGGACCGGTTGATGGTGGAGCGCGGACGGCCGACGGGGGCCCCGCCGAGGGAAGGAACCCAGCACCATGAGTCTCACCGTCCTGATGAACGCCGGGCCCTGGTTGTGCGTGCCGCCGCCCGGCTACGGCGGGATCGAGAACGTCATCGCCACCCTCGTGCCCGAGCTGCGCCGCCTCGGCGTCCGGGTCGTGCTCGCCTCGGTCGACACCAGCACCCTCGCCGTCGACGAGAAGCTCTCCGTCTTCCCGGACGGGCAGTTCCACGCCCTGCAACGCCCCTACAACCAGGTCTGCGGCATCTCCCAGGCCCACCTCAACGGCGTGGTCCGCGAGGTGTACCGCCGCGACGACATCGACCTGGTCCACGATCACGTCGAGGCCGTCGGCCTGGCCACCCTCGCCGCGATGGGCCCGGACGCGCCGCCGGTGCTGCACACGCTGCACTGGGACCTGGCCAAGCACCCCGCCCTCTACGGCAACATCGACGGCGGCGACCGGGTCCGGGTCAACGGGGTCTCCGCCTCCCAGTTGGCCCGCGCGCCCCAGACCCTGCGCGACCACTCGGTCGGCCACGTGCACCTGTCCACCCCGCTCGCGGTCGACGCGGACCGGCGCCCCCGGGTGGAGAAGGGCGACTATCTGATCATCCTGGGCCGGATCAACCCCGGCAAGGGTCAGGACGTCGGCGCCCGGTTGGCGCAGCGGATCGGCGTACCCCTGGTGCTCGCCGGCCCGGTCGGGCCGTACCACCGGCCGGAGGACCTGGCCGCCGCCGGCGACGATGCCCGGCAGAACCCGGACGTCCGGTTCTTCCAGGACGAGGTCGCCCCGTACGTGGACGGCGGGCTGGTCCGCTGGGTCGGCACGGTCGCCGGGCAGGAGCGCGACGACCTGCTGGCCGGCGCCCGGGCCTCGCTCTTCCCGCTGCGCTGGGAGGAGCCCGGCGGCACCGCGGTGGTCGAGTCGCTGGCCCTGGGTACGCCGGTGGTGGCGACCGCCCGCGGCTGCCTGCCGGAACTGATCGAGCACGGCCGCACCGGCCTGCTCACCACCGACGAGGAGGAGCTCGACGATCTGGTGCTGGCGGCCAGCCTGCTCGAGCCGGACGAGTGCCGACGGGAGGCCGCGGCCCGGTTCACCCCCGCCCTGATGGCCGAGCGCTACGTCGGGCTGTACGAGCAGGTCCGGCAGCTCACCGCCGCTCGCCGGCTGCAACCTGTCTGAAGCCCTCCCGGCCCCGGTCGGTTCGCCGCGTGACCCCCCCGGGCCGCGCCGTGCCCGGGGTTTGTCCGGGCGGGGGGTGGGAATCGCCCGCACCGTTTCGTCCCGCCGAGCGTGAGGAGTCCCGCCTTGGTCGGTCCGATGGCCCACTCACGCGCCCGGCGCAACCCGGCCGACGGCCGGTCCCCGGTACGCCGGGCGGCCTCGACCGTCGCGGTGGTCTTCCTGGTCATCGGGGTGCTGGGGTTCGTGCCGGGGATCACCAGCAGCTTCGCCGACCTGCGCTTCGCGGGGCACCAGTCGGGGGCGAAGTTGTTCGGCGCGTTCCAGGTCTCGGTGCTGAACAACGCCGTGCACCTGCTCTTCGGGGTGGCCGGCCTGGCGCTGGCCCGGACGGTCTCCGGGGCACGCACGTTCCTCGTCGGCGGCGGCGCGATCTACCTGGTGCTCTGGCTGTACGGCCTGGTGGTCGACCACGACACCGGCGCCAACGTCATTCCGGTCAACAACGCGGACAACTGGCTGCACCTGCTGCTCGGCATCGGCATGATCGCCCTCGGCCTGCTGACCACCCGCCGTCGCGCCCACCACTGAGCCCGTCGCCCGGTCGGTCCGGTTTGGCCCGCCGGGGGCCCGGGTAGTTCGCAGATCCGCGACGAAACCGAAACGAGGACCCATGTCGAGCGCGATCACGTGCGAGGTCCGCGACGAGTCGCCGGTGACCGTCGTACGGCTCTCCGGCGCGCTCGATTTGGCGACCATGCGCTCCGTGTACACCGTGCTGGACCACTGCCTGAGTCGGCAGCCCGACGCGCTGGTCGTCGACCTCGGCGACCTCACCGTTACCGACCGGCTGGCGCTGTCCGTGTTCGCCGCCACCGCCCGGCAGGCCGCGGACTGGCCGGGCGTCCCGGTGGTGCTCTGCGCCCCGCCGCCCCAGGCGGCGAACTGGCTCGCCGAGTCGACCGCGTGCCGGGTGGTGCCGGTGCAGCAGGACTGCGAAGAGGCGACCCGGACGGCGGGCGCCGCCGCGTCGCCCCGCGTGCGGGTCCGGCTAGAGCCGGTGGCGGGCGCCTCCGCCGGGCCCGCGAGCTGGTCAGCGACGCCTGCGGCCGGTGGAACCTGCCGGAGCTGGTCGGCCCGGCCTCGCTGGTGCTCAGCGATCTGGTCGGCAACGTGGTCCGGCACGCCGGCACGCCGATGACGGTCACGGTGACCCTGCGCCGGCCGTACCTCCAGGTCGCCGTGCGCGACGGCAGCCGGAACGCGGCCCGGGCGGTGACCGCCGACCTGCGGGCCGAGGGCGGCCGGGGGCTGATGCTGGTCCGGGAGCTGACCCAGCGCTGGGGCAGCTCTCCCGCCGGCGACGGCAAGGTCGTCTGGGCCATGCTCCCGGCGAATTGACCGAAATTATCACTCTCGCCTGGTTTCATGGTTGGAGGGGGCGGGTAGCCACACCCGTCCTTTCTGTCGCATGACGGGGTGAGCACATGTCCAGACCGGTAACCACGAAGCCGGGCCGAGACCGGGGTCCGGCGATCCTGGCGCCGGCCCGGTTCGGCGGCTACCCGGGCCGGTCCGGGAGGCGGTGCGGGGCAGTCGACTGCTCAAGCTGCTCGGTACGACCGACGCCAAGCAGGTCGGCCTGCTGTATCTCGTCACCTCGTTCGGCTTCTTCCTGATCGGCGGCGTGCTGGCGCTGCTGCTCCGGGCCGAACTGGCCCGGCCGGGTATGCAGTTCCTCTCGCCGGAGCAGTACAACCAGGCGTTCACCATGCACGGCACGATCATGCTGCTGCTCTTCGCGACGCCCCTGGTGTTCGCCTTCGGCAACTACATCGTCCCGTTGCAGATCGGCGCCCCGGACGTCTCGTTCCCCCGGCTCAACGCGTTGGCGTACTGGCTGTACCTGTTCGGCGGGTCGATCGTGGTGGGTGGCTACCTCACCCCCGGGGGCGCGGCGGACTTCGGCTGGTTCGCCTACACGCCGCTCAGCCGGGCCGAGCACAGCCCCGGCGTCGGCGGGAACATGTGGATCGTCGGACTGGTGATCTCCGGACTCGGCACCATCCTCGCCGCGGTCAACATGATCACCACCATTGTGACCCTGCGGGCGCCGGGCATGACGATGTTCCGGATGCCGATCTTCACCTGGAACCTCCTGCTCACCAGCGTCCTCGTGATCATGGTCTTCCCGCTGCTGGCCGCCGCCCTGCTCGCGCTGGGCTCCGATCGCATCCTGCACTCCCACGTCTACGACCCCGCCACCGGCGGCCCGATGCTCTGGCAGCACCTGTTCTGGTTCTTCGGCCATCCCGAGGTCTACATCGTCGCGATCCCGTTCTTCGGGATCATCTCCGAGATCATCCCGGTCTTCGCCCGCAAGCCGATCTTCGGCTACAAGGGTCTGATCGCGGCGACCATCGCGCTCACCATCCTGTCGATGAGCGTCTGGGCGCACCACATGTTCGCCACCGGCCAGGTGCTGCTGCCGTTCTTCAGCGTGCTCAGCTTTCTGATCGCCGTGCCGACCGGGGTGAAGTTCTTCAACTGGATCGGCACGATGTGGAAGGGACAGCTCACCTTCGAGACCCCGATGCTCTTTGCCATCGGCTTCCTGGTGACCTTCCTGCTCGGCGGGCTCACCGGCGTGCTGCTCGCCAGCCCGCCGTCGGACTTCCACCTGCACGACACGTACTTCGCGGTGGCGCACTTCCACTATGTGCTCTTCGGCACCATCGTCTTCGCCGCGTTCGGCGGGGTCTACTTCTGGTTTCCGAAGATGACCGGCCGACTGCTCGACGAGCGGCTCGGCAAGGCGCACTTCTGGACCATGTTCGTCGGCTTCCACGTCACGTTCCTGGTGCAGCACTGGCTGGGCGCAGAGGGCATGCCCCGCCGGTACGCCGACTACCAGCCGCAGGACGGCTTCACGATCCTGAACATGGTGTCGAGCATCGGGGCGTTCGTGCTCGGCGCGTCCACCCTCTTCTTCATCTACAACGTCTGGAAGTCCTGGCGGTACGGGGCGATGGTGTCGGTGGACGACCCGTGGGGCTTCGGCAACTCGCTCGAGTGGGCCACCACCTGCCCGCCCCCGCTGCGCAACTTCGACCGGATGCCCCGGGTCCGCTCCGAGCGCCCCGCCTTCGACGCGAAGTACAGCCAGCTCGTCGCCGACCTCGGCCGGGACCTGCCGCAACGTTTCACCAAACCGCCCCAGCACTTCGCCGAGGAACTGCACCACGAGCACCACGTACCGGAGTCACCGAGCGCCGAGGGGGCGCACGGCGCCCGGGAGGCGACCTCGTACCAGCCGGCGCCACAGTCGGGCGCCCGGCCGGTCGACGTGCCGGAGCCGGAGGAGATCCGCCGGCCGGGCTTCGAGCACAGCGACGCGCCGGGCGAGGACGGGAACCCGCTCGACTCCGAACGGGGCGCACCGACCAACGACCGGTGGCGTCATCCGCACAGCCAAGAGGAGAACGAGGAGCGCTGACCGGGGTACGCGGTCCGGGCCGGCGCCCAGCGCGGCGAGCCGGCCCGGTCACGTGCGCGCCGCGGGGTGCGGATGACAGCGGGCCCCGGTGCAACGGACTGCGACAACAGCGGGCCCGGCCCGTGCTCACTCGGCGGGCGCGAGGCCGGCGGCCGTGAGCGAACGGCGTACGGCGGGCTGCACCCGGGTCAACCGCAGGGGCACCCCGGTCCGCGCGGCCGCGTCCCGGCCAGCCATCAGGGCGGCGATGCCTCCGGCGTCGAAGCCGCCCGCGCCGACCAGGTCGACCACCACCTCGCGGGGCTGCCCGGTCACCGCCTCCAGCATCGCCTTGCGCAGCTGGTTCGCACCGTCCCGGTCGATCTCCCCGCCGACCTCGACGACCACCCGGTCGCCGTTCTGTCGCACCGAGATCTTCGTCCGGCCGGCGTCGGACTCGGCCGTCCCGTTCTGCCAGGGCGGCGGGGCGTCGGCGAGCATCGCCTGACGCAGCCAGGTCAGCGCCCGGGAGAGCAGCCGGGAGACGTGCATCTGCGAGATGCCGAACCGGGCGGCGATCTCCGCCTGGGTCTGGTTGCCGTAGAAGCGCATGGCGAGGATCCGCCGCTCCCGCCACGGCAGCCGGTGCAGCAGGCCGCTGACCGTCACCCGGTCGTCGACCGATTCCAACGCGTTGTCCGACTCGCCGACCAGGTCGCCGAACTCCGCCGAGCTCTCCCCGCCGACCGGGGCGTTCAGCGAGGCGGGGCTGTACCCGGCTGCCGATTCCAGCGCCGCCAGGATCTCCTGCTCCGGCGTCTCCAACCGGGCGGACAGCTCGGCGACGGTCGGCGCCCGGGACAGCTCGCTGGTCAGCGCCGCAGTGGCCTGCCCCACCTCCAGGATCAGGTCGCGCAGCCGGCGGGGCACGTGCACGCCCCAGGTGCGGTCCCGGAAGTGCCGTTTGATCTCGCCGACGATGGTGATCGCGGCGTACGCGGTGAACGAGCCACGCTCCGGGTCGTACCGGTCGACGGCGTTGACCAGCCCCAATCGGGCCACCTGTTCCAGATCCTCCAACGGCTCACCCCGGCCGCGGTAGCGGCGGGCCAGCCGCCCGGCGAAGGGCAGGGCGAACCGGACGAGATCGTCCCGTGCCTCCTGCCGCCGCTCGGGTGGCAGCCCGGCGATTCTCGCCGCGTACGCGAGCGCCGCGGCGTCGAGGTCCTCCAGACCGCGCTCGGTCGGTGGTGGTGTGGTTGTCGTGGTCTGTCCGAACATCCGCGCCTCCCTCAGGAAGGTCCCCCGCCCGGAATGGGAAACCGGTCGTGCGCATGGCAGCACCACGCACCGGGCCGGAAGTGGGTTACGTGACTGGGACGCCAGCGAGCGACGACAGTGCGCTGCGCCGCGTGATCAGGCCGTCGCAGCCAGCGATGTTCCCGCTCCAGAGGTACTCAATCACGGGACCGCGGGTTCGCGAGGATGTTTCGCCAGGGTTCGTCGGCGTGGGGCCGTCGGGGCGCCGGACGGCACCGGCGAAACGGGACTCAGCCGACCAGGGAGCCCCTGGTCGGTGCCGCTCTCCCGGAGCACGGCGAGCGCCGCGTCGACGCCGAGCGGCGGCGGGACCGGCAGGTCGTACCGGACGGCACCGGCGAAACGGGACTCAGCCGACCAGGGAGCCCCTGGTCGGTGCCGCTCTCCCGGAGCACGGCGAGCGCCGCGTCGACGCCGAGCGGC
>JAEVHO010000189.1 GCA_016802835.1 Micromonospora sp. ATA32
GCCACCCGGGGGCTGCCGGTGACCGTGCTGGCCACGAGCGGGCGGACGGTCGGCGGCGGACCCGGAGCTGCCGGAGGGGCACTTCGACCGGGTGCTCGTCGACGCGCCGTGCACCGGTCTGGGCTCGCTGCGCCGGCGGCCGGAGTCGCGTTGGCGGCGGCAGCCGTCCGACCTCCCGCCGTTGACCCGGTTGCAGCGCGAGCTGCTCACCGCGGCGCTGAAGGCGGCCCGTCCCGGCGGCCTGGTCGCGTACGTCACCTGCTCGCCGCACACGGTGGAGACGCACGTGACGGTGACCGAGGCGGCCCGCCGCTCCGGCGTACCGGTGGACTTCGTCGACGCCCGACCGCTGCTGCCGGCGGGCATGCCGGGGCTCGGTGACGGGCCGACGGTGCAGCTCTGGCCGCACCGGCACGGCACGGACGCGATGTTCCTCGCGGTGCTGCGCCGCGGCTGATCCGCGACCGGCGGCTCCGTGCCGCAACTGATCCGCCCGTGAGGGCGCCCGGGACGTCCCGGGCCGCCGTCGCGTCACGTGACCGGCAGGCCCTTGGAGCCGGCGCCCTTCATCGAGCGGGTCAGGTTCCGGTCGCTGACCCAGAGGAAGCACTGGATGCCCCGGTTGCCGTCCTTCCACTCCTGCTCGCTCGGGTGGTAGAAGATCCCGCCGGCCCGGTAGTCGAGGTCCCCGTTGCGCGGCACCTTGGCGAACGTCGCGATCAGCGGCTGGCAGCCCTTGTACATCCGCTGGCTGTTGCCGGTGTAGCTGGCGTAGCCGACCTCGGGCGCCTGGTAGACGCCGACGAACTCGGCGTGGTGCTTGCTGGTGCAGGCGACGGCCACCATCGCGGTGACGTCATCCTTGCTCAGCTTGGGGTTGAAGCAGCGATGGACCAGCGTCGAGGCACCGCTCAGCGCCCCCTTGAGGCTGCCCGTACGCGGGACCACGCCGGGCTCGTCGAGGCTGCCGATCTCGCTCACGTCGCAGCGGAACCAGCGGGCTCCGCCGGTCCACCCCTGCGACGACGGGAAGACCACGGTCAGGCCGAGCCGACCACTACGCCAGTCGGCGCCCACCACCTTGTTGACCTCGCGGTCGCACTCGGCGTGGGCCGCGCGCATCGGCGCCGATCCGGCCGGCGGGGGAGTGCCCCGGGACGCGTCGGCGCCGGTCAGCGTGCCGATGTGCAGCGTCTCCACCCGGTGTGACGCGCCACAGTCGACGGGGTGGTATGCGGTGAGGTAGCCGACGTCCTGCAGGCCGAGGTGGCAGACGTCCCGCTCCGGGACGAACCCCCGCGGCTCGCCGAGGGCCGGCCAGTCGTCGGCCAGGTCCCGGTCCACCCCGGCCGGCGCACCGCAACCGGTGAACGCCAGTGCCGCCACCGCACCCACGGCCACCGCCGTCAACCATCGCCGCATCCGCCGACCTCCCCGTTCGTGGCCCGCGGGCGCCGGCTCCGGTCGCCGACGTGCGCCACGGCGCAGCAGCATACGGCACCCGGACTCAGATCGCGGGTAGTCCCTGCGGGCCGGCGCCCCGCATCGAGCGGGTCAGCTTCCGGTCGTCGCTCCACAGGAAACAGCGCACGCCGCGGTCGCCCTCCTCCCACTCCCGCTGGGACGGCGGATAGAAGATCGAGCCGGCCCGGTACGGCAGGTCGCTGTTGTTCGGCACGCTGGCGAAGTTGGCGATCAGCGCCATGCAGCGCCGGTGCACCTGCTGGTCGGCCTTGGTGAACTGGACCCAGGTCATGTCCCGCTCGACGTACACGCCGACGAACTCGGCGCGGTGCGGCTCGGTGCAGAGCACGGGCGCCATGTAGTTCAGGTTGTCGCCGATCAGCTTGGGATCGAAGCAGCGGTGGGTGAGCGGGGAGTCCCCGATCATCGCGCCCCGCAGGCTGCCGGTGCGGTTGACCGGCCGGGTGTTGTCGATGCTGTCGGTCTCGCTCAGGTCGCAGCGGTACCAGCGGGCGCCGCCGAGCCATGCGGTGGTGGAGGGCAGCGCGATGTTCAGGGTGAGCCGGGCGGAGTGCCAGTCGCCGCCGAGCACCTCGCGGGCCCGCTGGTCGCACTCCGCCCGTGCGGTACGCAACATGTCCGAGCCCGGTTCTGGCCGGTTGCCGGCGTTGCCGCCCGGCCCCGTGAACATGCCGACGTGGACGGCCTCGGCGAGGTGGTTGCGGGCGCAGTCGACCGTCTCGTAGGTGCCCGCCTGCACGATCGCGGTGATCCTCGGCAGGCAGGAGTCCGTGGCGGGCATGAACAGCCGGGGGGCCGGGATGGCCGGCCAGTCGTCGGTGAGGTCACCATCCGCGCCGTGCTGCCGCAGGCACCCGCTCATCATCGCCGCTGTCGTGCCGGCCAGCGCCAGCGCCACAAGCCACCGTCGCATCGTCCGCCCTTTCCGGGAGCTGACGGTCCGACGCCGCGGCCCGGGCGGAGTTTCCGCCACCGGATGGGCGCGGCCCCACGTCACCGTCCTTGATGGAGTGTTCCCGCGTTTCCGTCGATCGGCCAGTGGCCGATGGCTTTTCGTCCGGGATGAGGGGCCCGGAACGGCCAATTATGCACCGCTGGTCACGCCTGGATCACAGCGCGTTCCCGATGGTGCCCCGCGGGCAACGGGTGGCCGCGTTCGTACACTGGCCCCGTGACCGTACCGCCGCTGATCGTCGCGCCCAGTATCCTCGCCGCCGACTTCGCGCGCCTCGCCGACGAGGTGCGTGCCGTCGAGGGCGCCGCGGACTGGTTGCACGTGGACGTGATGGACAACCACTTCGTCCCGAACCTCACCATCGGGCTGCCGGTGGTGCAGAGCCTGCGCGCCGTCACCGAGATTCCCTTCGACGTGCACCTGATGATCGAGGACCCGCGCCGCTGGGCGCCCGGGTACGCCGACGCGGGGGCCTACAACGTCACCTTCCACGCCGAGGCCTGCGACGACCCGGTCGCCCTGGCGAAGGACCTGCGCTCCGCCGGCGCCAAGGCCGGGCTGGCGATCGACCGGGACACCCCGATCGAGCCGTACCTCGACCTGCTGCCCAGCTTCGACACACTGCTGATCATGACGATCAAGGCCGGCTTCGGCGGCAGCGGTTCATCCCGCAGCTGCTGGACAAGGTGCGCACCGCGCGTCGGCATCTCGCCGCCGGCCACCTCGAGCTGCGGATCGAGGTCGACGGCGGATCGCCGCCGACACCATCGAGCAGGCGGCCGCCGCCGGGGGCCGACGCCTTCGTCGCCGGCACCGCCGTCTACGGCGCGACGCCCCCGCCGAGGCGGTCCGCCGGCTGCGGGGGCTCGCGGAGCGCGCGGTAACCGGGGGCTGAGACATGGACCCGGCCGGCGAGCGACCCGACGTCATCCTCGTCGTGGACGACGACGAGGACATCGCCCGCTTCGTCGAGTTCAACCTGCGGCTGCACGGCTTCGAGGTGATCCACGCCAGCGACGGCCAGGAGGCGCTCGAGGTGATCGAGCGGCAGCGGCCGGACCTCGCCGTGGTCGACCTGATGATGCCCCGGATCGACGGCCTCGAGCTGACCCGGCGGCTGCGCGCCGACCCGATGACCTCCGCACTGCCGGTGATCATGCTGACCGCCAAGGGGCTGACCGTGGACAAGGTGCACGGCCTCAGCGCCGGCGCCGACGACTACCTGGTCAAGCCCTTCGACACCGCCGAGCTGGTGGCCCGGGTCAGCTCCACGCTGCGCCGCAACAAGGAGTTCCGCGAGGTCTCCCCGCTGACCGGGCTGCCGGGCAACAGCCGGATCCGCCGGGAGATCAGCGACCGGGTCCGCAGCGGCGTGGACTACGCGGTCGGCTACATCGACATCGACCGGTTCAAGAGCGTCAACGACCGGTACGGCTTCGTCCGCGGCGACGACTTCATCTCCGCGCTGGCCCGCAGCCTGCACCGGGCGGTGATGTCGGTGGGGCTGCCGCCGGCCTTCCTCGGCCACGTCGGCGGCGACGACTTCGTCATCGTCTGCACCCCGGAGCAGGTCCTGCCGCTCACCTCCCGGGTGTCGGCCGACTTCGAGAAGGCCGCGGACGCGCTCTACGACCCCATCGACCGGGAGCGGGGCTTCGTCGAGTTGAAGGACCGCCGGGGCAACATCCGGCGGGCTGCCCTGGTCACGCTCTCCATCGGGGTCTCGGTCTCCGACGCCGGGAAGCGCTTCACCGACCCCCTCGAGGCGATAGCGGTCGCCTCCGAGATGAAGACGGTGGCCAAGAGCCAGCCCGGGTCGTACGTCGCCGTCGACCGGCGGCGCGGGGTGACCTGAGCGGGTGCCCCCTTCTGTGAAGTAGCTCGCCTCGGTGGCGAGAGCCCCCGCTCGGCGTGTAAGACTTCCGGTGTACCCACCACGCGCTGGCGGGACTCGGTGTAATTCCGAACCGGCGGTGATCCACGGTCCGACCGTGGTAAGCCCGCGACCCGGTCGGCTCGTGCCGCCCGGTGGACCTGGTGAAAATCCGGGGCCGACGGTTGAGTGCGGGCCTGCCCGCGCTCAGAAAGTCCGGATGGGAGACAGCGCGCGGGACGGAAGGGCCTGCCCGGCCGCTGACCTCAGCCGCCGCGTGGGCTCCCCGGGGTCGGCGCTGCCGTCCCCGGATCTCCGCCGCCGCCTGCCTGCGGCCTGCTGGCCGCTGCCTCCCGAACCGCCCGCGCGCGGACCGGCGAGTGAGAGGGCAGGGGCAGGCGATGGCGGGCGTCTCCACCGACGAGGCGATGCGACGCGCGATCGCGCTCGCGGCCCGCGGGCTCGGCACCACCAGCCCCAACCCGGTGGTCGGCTGCGTACTGCTCGATCCGGACGGCGACGTCGTCGGGGAGGGATTCCACGCGTACGCCGGCGGACCGCACGCCGAGATCGTCGCGCTCGCCCAGGCGGGTCGGCGGGCCCGCGGCGGCACCGCGGTGGTCACCCTGGAACCCTGCGACCACATCGGCCGCACGGGCCCCTGCAGCACCGCGCTGGTGCGGGCCGGGGTCGCCCGCGTCGTCATCGCCGTCCCCGACCCCAACCCGGTCGCCTCCGGCGGCGCCCACACCCTGCGCGACGCCGGCGTCCAGGTGGACATCGGGGTACGCGCCGACGAGGCCGAGGCCGGCAACCTGGCCTGGCTCACCTCGATGCGCCGAGGCTGGCCCCACGTCATCTGGAAGTACGCGGCCACCCTCGACGGCCGCTCCGCGGCGGCGGACGGCACCAGCATGTGGATCACCTCCGAGGCGGCCCGGATCGACGTGCACGCGCTGCGCGGCACCGTCGACGCGGTGGTCGTCGGGGTGGGCACCGTGCTCGCCGACGATCCCCGGCTCGCCGCCGAGGCCACCCGCACGCCGGGGCCGACCGAATGCCGGGACGCCTTCAGCTACCAGCTCACCGTCGGTGGGACGGTGAGCCGCTACATCGACTGCCCGAGCGACGCCCAACGCCCGCCGGTGACCGCTGCCCTGGTGGACCTGCTCACCCGGGCCACCGCCCGCTGAGCACCGCCCGCCGGCGGGGAGTCACCGCCGGCGGGCTCACCACCCGCCGCTCACCAGCCGGGCCAAGGACCAGGCGGAACGTCGGCGTCAGAGCCGGACCACCAGCCGGAACCGTTGGGCGACCGCGAGGGTGTCGTCGTCCACCGTGAAGTGTGGGTCGCCCAGGTAGCCGCGGTAGTCGGGGCCGTGCCAGTACTCCTCGTGCCCGGCCCGCCAGGCGGCGACCGATTCGTACCCCTCGCCCTCGTCGCGGGCGTGCGCGAGGTCGACGTCGCCGACGCGGACGACGCGCACCTCGGTCAGCTCGATCATCGCCACCGGTCGGCCCGCCGAGTCGACCACCACCGAGCGGTCGCCGACGGCCGGCAGCGGCTCGCCGTCGCGCGCGTAGTCGTCGAACAGACCGGTGGTGGAGGTCTTCGCCCCGGAGAGCACCGCGGCGACAGCTGGTCACGCAGCGGCCCGGGGAAGGCGAACTCGCAGGTCGGCAGGTCGGAGATCCTCGGCGTGGTCACGGGCCGACGGTAGCCAGCGCCCCCGGCGCTCACAACAGGTAATCCGGCGGCAGGCCGGTGGCGCGCAGCTCGACCGGCAGGTGGGCGACGTCGTTGACGGCGATCAGGTTGGGCGGCCCGGCCGAGCTGTAGCGGATGACGGTCAGCCCGCAGTTGTGGTGGTTCAGGCCCAGCCAGCGCCGCTCGGGAGCGTCGAGCGCGTGCCGGACCAGCCAGGCGATCAGGAACGTGTGCGTGACGACCAGCTCCCGCACCTCACCGTCCGCCGGCGCGGTGGCGAACCGTTCCACGGCCGCCGCCGTCACCCGCGGCCCGTCGGCCCGCTCGGCCGCCGTGAAGCCGGCCAGAAAGCTCGCGTACGCCGGCGGCAGGCCGGCCGGATCGGTGTCGTGCGGCAGGTGGTCGCCGGCCAGCTCGGTGGCGTACACCGGGATGCCCGGCAGTGCCGCGGTGACCAGCTCGGCGGTCTCCGCGGCCCGGCGCAGCGGGCCGTGGTGCACGGCGGCGAACGGCACCTCGCGCAACCGCTCGCCGAGCAGCGTCGCCTGCCGGCGGCCCCGCGCCGAGAGCCCGATCTCCGGCGGGTCTACCTGCGACGACCCGCCCGGCGGCCGGTCCTGCTCGCCGTGCCGGACCAGATAGAGCAGCCGGGTCGCCATCGGTCACCTCACGCGGGTCGGGAGGCGCGAGCCTAACCCGCACCTCCCGACCCGTGGTCCGCCGCGGTTCAGGCGGGCCTCCCGGACGCCACGAGGACGCCGCCGGCCAGCAGCGCCCGGTCCCGGCTCACGGCGCGCACGCCCGGCATGATTGCTTGGGTCACCGTTCGCTCCCCTCAGCCCTGCGGGTGCATCTGACCGATGCGGATCTTGTTGCCGAACGGGTCCCGGATGCCGAAGTCGATGCCGTACGGGCGCTCGGTCGGCTCGTCGTAGATGTCCACGCCCTTCGCCACCAGGTCCTCGTACGTCTTGTGAGCGTCGTCCGTGGTGAAGAAGAGGTAGCCGCCCAGCGCACCCTTGGTGAGCAGCTCCCGGACCTGCGCGGCGGTGGCCGGGTCGAGGGCCGGCGGCCCGGGCTTTTCCAGCAGGATCTCGCGCGCGGGGTCGCCGGGCAGGTTGACCGTGAGCCAGCGCATGAAGCCGAGATCCTGGTCGGTGTTGACCTCCATGCCGAGCTTGCCGACGTAGAAGTCGAGTGCCTCGTCCTGGTCGAGCACGTAGATCTGAGAGCGGCTGATCGCGTTCATCGTCATGCCCGAAACGCTATGCCCAGGGCCTCACCTGATGCTTATCCAAAACTGCTAGGTCGCATCCAGGCCTTGGTGAAGCAGGCTGGGACGTCCGTCGGGCCCCTGCGGCGGCGATACTCCGTCGGCGACTCCCCCACGATCCGCCGGAATGTGCGGCTGAAGGTGCCGAGGCTGCTGAACCCGACCGCGAAGCAGATCTCCGTGACGTCCTGAGGCGTCTGGGTCAGCAGGTACATCGCCCGCTCGACCCGTCGCCGCTGCAGGTAGCGGTGCGGGGTCTCGCCGAAGGTGGCGCGGAACGTGCGGATGAAGTGGGCCTCGGAGACGTGCGCGACCCTGGCCAGCGCGGGCAGGTCGAGCGGCTCGGCGTACGACCGGTCCATGGCGTCCCGGGCGCGCAGCATCGCCCGGTTGGACTCCTCCACCGCCCGACTCATCGGCTCACCCATCCCGGTCCGCCCCGCTCCGCGGCCCACGCTACCGCCCGTGCCGACCCCGAGCGGACCGCCGCCCCGCCCGGCCGCTCGTTGGCAACCCCCGCGTCACTTCCGGCGGCTACGATGCCGCTTCCGTCCACCTCGTGCGCAGGAACCGGGACCAGAGCCTTTGCATCACGCCAACCACTACTACGGGCACTCGCACGTCCTGGCCCGCTGGTGCGGGCTCGACGACCGGGACCCGCCGCGGATCCACGGCTACCTGCAGCACGGCTGGAACATCGGCGACGGGCTCGCCGCCGACCACGGGTTCGTCGCCGGCACCCCGGTGTTCCTGTGGTCCGAGCGGACCCGCCGGCGCGCCTGGTCCGTCGGCCGGCGGGAGACCTACGTCGTCGGCTCACCCTGGGCGTACCTGCTCGAGATGGAGCCGGCACCCGCGGCCGAGCGGCGGGAGGGCACCATCTGGTACCCCTTCCACGGCTGGGAGGGCCAGCACGTGATGGGCGACCACGCCCGGCTGATCGCGCAGATCAAGCGGACCGAGCCCGGCCCGGTGACGATCTGCCTGTACTGGCAGGAGTACCAGTCGGCGCGGCTGCGGCGGCAATACGAGCGGGCCGGCTTCCGGGTGATCTGCCACGGCTACCGGGGCGGCTGGTGGGAGAACCTCGACCCGGAGTTCCTCCACCGGCAGCTCGAGGAGCAGCGCCGGCACCGGCGGGTGGCGTCCAACCGGCTGTGCAGCGCGGTCCTCTACGGTGCCCTGGCCGGGTGCGAGCCGGCCGTCTACGGCGACCCGATGCAGCTCGAAGGGGAGAAACCCTTCTTCGGCGGGCAGGCCAGGATCCGCCGGCAGTGGGCCGAGCTGCACGGCGAGCAGGTGGACCCGGTCCTGGCGCGGGAGATCGCCGCCGAGGAGCTGGGCGTGGACCAGCTGGTCCCGCCCGCCGAGCTGCGCCGGCTGTTCCGCTGGCCCAACCCGTTCCAGCAGCCGTACCCCGACGACGTCGAACTGCTCAAGGAGGTCCTCCGGTGAACGTTCGGCTCATCGGCGGCGAGATGCTGGTCTGGTCCGACCTCGACGGCAGCCACGGTCCGGGCCCGGTACGCGGGTCCGTCCTCGCTCCGCTGCTCGCCGCCACCGGCGGTCGCGTCCTGATCGCCGGCCCGCACGACCCGGCCCTGGTCGACTTGGTGTCGACGACGACCTCACGCTGCTGGTCCGCGGGGTGGCCGACGCCGAGGCCCTGGCCACCCGGTACGCCGACCGGCCCGGCGTCATGATCTGCTGCGGCAGCCCGGAGAAGCTCACCGCCGAGCCGCCGTACGACACGGTCGTCGCGCTCGACGGGCTGTCCCGGCTCTGCACCGCCGAGGGCGCGGAACTGGCCTGGGGCGAGACCTTCGAGCTGCTGGTCGGCGCGCTGCGGCCCGGTGGGCAGCTGCTGCTCGGGGTGGAGAACCACCTCGGCCTGCACCGGCTGGTGGCGCTCCCGCCCGAGGTCACCGACTCCGACTGGGTGGTGACCGGCGAGCACGACCCGACCCGCCCCGCCGGGCCGGCCCGGGTCCGCGCCCGGCTGCGTGCCGCCGGCCTCGACCTGACCCGCAGCTACGCCGCGTACCCGACGCCGACCGCGCCGCTGGCCCTGGTCGGCGAGGAGATCCTGGCCGACGAGTCGACCGCCGGTTTCCTCGCGGCCACCCTGAGCCGGGTCTGCGCGCCGATGGCGAACGTGCTGACCGAGCCGGACCGGTTGGCGGTCGACGCGCTGCGCCACGGCGTCGCCGCCGAACTGGCGCCGGCCTGGATCCTGCTGGCCCGCCGCGGCCCGGCCACCGCCACCGAGCCGCCGTCCGCCACGGGCCTCCTGCCGGAGGTACTCGTCGCCGACGGGCCTGACCGCTGGGACATCCGCCGGGACGTGGACGGCCGGTGGACCCGGCGCCTGGCCGGTGCCGCCGGGGCCGAGGCGGTGCCGAGCGGGCGTACCCTCGATGATCTTCTCCTCGCTGGTTGCCTCCGGCGGGACCTGCCGGCGGTGCGTGAGCTGCTCGGCGCCTGGCAGTCCGCCGGGACGTGGACGGCCGGTGGACCCGGCGCCTGGCCGGTGCCGCCGGGGCCGAGGCGGTGCCGAGCGGGCGTACCCTCGATGATCTTCTCCTCG
>JAEVHO010000190.1 GCA_016802835.1 Micromonospora sp. ATA32
TTCTTCCCCAGCACGAAGATGTGCTCGGACTGTGGCCGGATCAACGACAAGATGGCGCTCAACGTCCGAGCGTGGAACTGCCCCTGCGGGTCGGCCCACGACCGGGACGTCAACGCGGCCATGAACGTGCTCGCGGCGGGACGCGCCGAGAGCCTAAAACGACCGTGGAGCGCAGGTAAGACCACCAGCGATGGTGGCACCGCGCGGCGAAGCGGTAATCCACCCGGACGCCGCGTGTTCCACGCGCAGCGTGGAGGGAATCTCCGTCCTTTAGGGCGGAGAGATCGTCAATGTCCCTCGCCCCACAGCACGCACGTTCTCGATCGCCTCGACAGCCTGCACGAGCTGAGTCGGCATGACGTGGCTGGAGATGTTCATGGTGACTTCGATCCATGAGTGACAGAGGTTCCATGAGCACGCGCCGGGACGCCTTAAGCGAGCAGGAGGGCTAAGAGTGCCTTGAACGCCCTGGTGTCGTCGCGGTCCACTGGACCGCCCGTCGTCAAGGCGAAGACAGGCCGAGGGTTGCCCATGCGTCGCCGAGCACGGCGCGCTCCTCTCGCTGCCGCTGCTGGTGCCAGCGGAGAATGATCAGGGATGTCGCCAGCTCTGCCTACCCGAACGTAAACACGTACGCCTCGGCGCCGGGCTCGAGGAACGTGATCTCCAGGGTCCGTTCGCGGACGGCGTCGTGCTCGCGCACGAGCTGGTACAGACGGCCCTCCCGGAGCAAGCCGTTCCCATCTTCGTCCACGTCGACGCCGTGTGACGGGCCCGGAGCTTCGCCGTCGAGGAGCACGCGGAACGGGATCGGCTCTCGCGCCCCGGGAGACAGCACGAGATGCGCATCGCGCGCGTGGAACCGGTAGGCGATGCTCCCGCCGGCCTGGTCGAGCACGACATTCTCAGACCGGATCGTCCACTGGCCGTCCAGGGCCCAGTGGTTGAGGCGCAGGCTCTCGGGGAGCTCGTAGGCGCGGCGTTCGTCGAACGCGCCGCCGTCCGGTGACGCGAAGTGCTCGATACGCCCGTAGCCGAGATACGTCTCGGGCGTACGCAGGTGGTCCCAGTCGGCCTCGGCCTCCACGCCGAGCCCTTTGACGGGGACGAGCTCGCGCTGGAGGCCGAGCAGCCGCTGGATGACGCGCTCCGATTGCTCGTAGCGTCCTTCGCCGAAGTGGTCGTCGCGGATGATGCCGTCCGCGTCGACGAAGTAGAGCGCCGGCCAGTAGCGGTTGTCGAAGGCGCTCCAGATTTTGTAGTCGTCGTCGACCGCAACCGGGTAGTCGATCGCTCGCGCCGTGATCGCCTGTCGCACCCGGTCGATCTCGTGCTCGAACGAGAACTCCGGCGTGTGGACTCCGATGACGACCAACCCGTCGTTCCGGTAGGCCTGCGACCACGCCCGGACGTACGGCTCCTGGCGCAGCCAGTTGATGCATGTCAGCGTCCAGAAGTTGACGAGGGCGACGTGGCCGCGCAGCTCGGCGGAGCCGAGTGGCTCGGTGTTGAGCCACTCGGTCACCCCGCCGAGCGAGGGCATGTGCAGACGTTCGGACACCGTGGTCTAGCGAAGCGACCGGAAGCTGGCGCGTACCTCTTCCGAAAAGAGTTGTGGCTGTTCCCAGGCCGCGAAGTGCCCGCCCTTGTCGAGCCTGTTGTAGTGGATGAGATTGGGGAACGCCTGCTCTGCCCAACTCTTCGGCGCCTGATAGAGCTCATCAGGGAAGACGCTCACGGCAACCGGGATGGAGACGCCCTTGGCGGCGAAGAAGGAGAGCTTGTTCTCCGCATAGAGACGAGCCGCGGAGACCCCGGTGTTCGTCAGCCAGTAGAGCGTGATGTTGTCGAGGATGTCGTCTCGCGTGAGGCCGCGGGGTTGTCCGGCGAAGGTCTGGCAGATCAGGTCCAGGCTTGCTGCGTCGTGGTCGAGCATGTAACTTGCCAACGCGATGGGCGAATCCGCCAATCCGGTCAGCGTCTCTGAGCGCCCCATCATGAGGGCGTAGCCGGAATGCTTCCAAAAGAAGTCCGCCTGCTTGCACGCGCGTTTTTCGTCGGCTGAGAGATTGGATGGCAGTGAGCCGAGTGCGTTGTTCGCTCCGGTGATGTCGGACTGGAGCAGCGCGTCGATGTCGGGCGGGAAGATACCAGGCATGTTGGTGTGGATGCCGATGAGTTCCGGAGGCGCCTGCAGACCCATGACTTCCGTGATGAGCGCGCCCCAGTCGCCGCCCTGGGCCACGAACCGGGTGTAGCCGAGGCGCTTCATCAGCTCGATCCAGGCGCGGGCTATGCGCTCGGGGCCCCAGCCGGGCGTGGTCGGCTTGCCCGAGAAACCGTAGCCGGGCATCGACGGAATCACCAGGTGGAAAGCGTCCGATGCCTGCGCGCCGTGTGCCGTGGGATTGGTGAGCGGGTCGACGATCTTCAGCTGCTCGATGACCGAGCCGGGCCATCCGTGCGTGACGATGAGCGGCAACGCGTCTTCGTGCTTCGAACGAACGTGGATGAAGTGGATGTCCAGCCCGTCGATCTCGGTCATGAAGTGCGGTAGGGCGTTCAGTTTCGCCTCGACCTTGCGCCAGTCGTACTCTTTCTCCCAATAGCGCGCGAGCGCCTGGCTCGTCTCGAGCGGCACGCCCTGCGACTGATCGTCGACGGTCTGCTTTTCGGGCCAGCGTGTGGCCGCGATGCGCGCACGCAGCGCCTTGAGGTCCGCTTCGGGGATCTCTATGTTGAACGGCCGGATCTCGCTGACGGGCGCTCGCGCTTCGGTCTTGACAGCCATGTGGGCCTCCCTTTCGTTTTGAGCTCATTGGAGGTCGAGCGGGGCTTTCTGCCCTCCTACCGCGACAAACGGCATGCCCCGGCTCCTGTCTCGCGCGGGGCGTCTTGGGTGAAGGCGCTGCCCGGACATGTGCCAGTTCGCAGAGGCACGCCGCCCTTCTGTCCGAGCCTAGAACGCCTTTCCTGTGATAGCGGGCCATACGAGGAATCCCGCACGGCCTTCCGGGACGGGCGGGGCCCGCGCGAGTCATGGGCCCGAACACCACCTGGCGCGGCGTCTACACCTAGCGTGCCCGTGGGTGACTGAGTTAGTGAGATAGGCGCCCTTTCGGGGGCACTAACTGGCGTTCTCCCTGCGACGGGGGAGCTTCCAGTCCGGCCGGGCGTAGTGGCACGTGTACCCCCCGGGATACCGCTCCAGGTAGTCCTGGTGTTCAGGCTCGGCCTCCCAGAAGGGTCCAGCAGGGCTGACCTCGGTGACCACCTTGCCTGGCCACAGGCCAGAGGCGTCGACGTCGGCGATCGTCTCTTCTGCGACCTGCCGCTGCTGGTCGTTGCTATAGAAGATGGCTGACCGGTAGCTGACTCCTACATCGTTGCCTTGACGATTCTTCGTTGTCGGGTCGTGGACTTGGAAGAAGAACTCGAGAAGCTCTCTGTAGGACAGTTTCTCGGGGTCGAAAACGATCTCGATCGCCTCGGCGTGGGAGCCATGGTTCCGGTAAGTCGCGTTCGGCACGTCCCCGCCGGTGTATCCGACCCTGGTGGCGAGCACGCCGGCGCGTTTCCGGATGAGGTCTTGCATTCCCCAAAAACAGCCGCCGGCCAGGATCGCCTTCTCAGTCGTGTCGGTCATCGCTCCGCTCCCCGTCTGGGTGCTCAAACATTTTGCGGTACTCGCCATAGCCTTCATGCTCGAGGTCGTCGCGCCGAATGAACCGAAGTGCGGCCGAGTTCATGCAGTAACGCAAACCGCCAGTTTCCGCGGGACCATCGTCAAACACATGGCCAAGGTGACTGTCCCCGTGTGCCGACCGGACCTCGGTGCGGATCACGCCGAGGCCCGAGTCTCGGACTTCGATCACGTTCTTCGGTTCGACTGGCATGGTAAAAGTCGGCCAGCCGGTACCGCTGTCATACTTGTTGACGGAAGCGAACAGGGGTTCACCGGACACGATGTCGACGTAGATGCCCGGCTCCTTGTTGTCCCAATAGGCGTTGTCGAAGGCTGGCTCTGTTCCAGCTTCCTGAGTGACTCGGTATTGCTCCGGCGACAGCCGAGAAACTGCCTCGGGGTTCTTGCGATACTCGTGTGACACCGTTGTTCCTCTCTGATAGGTCGTCGGCAAGAAAGGCCGGGTTCAACGGGCCTCCACACGCGTCTCGCGTACCCCGCCTGCGGTTGACTAACCACGAGTTCAGATGAAGGCTGCTTGCAGGCAGCAGGAGGCAAACAGGTGGCCAGCGCAAGCTGCCGGCTCGATCAGGGTCGGTCCCGGACGTCAAGAGACGCCGACCACACGCTGACCAGCATCTGTTACCGAGCCAGCTCGGTACGCTCCGGCACCGGTCGGCAGCTTGTGCCCCGCATCCCCCGGCGGAGTCCGCGGGCGTGGTGGTGACGGCCCGAGTAGCCGAGCAAGTAGCCAAGGCGGTACAACGGGCCGGACGTCCAGGAACCTGGCCGGACCCGCTGGGCAGCGCCGGGCGAGGCTGGCGGTCCTTCGCCGGCTTTTGGCGGTGTGGGGGTCAGGGGTTCGAGATCCCTTTTGTGGGTGTCGTCGCTCTCGAGGGCGCGAGGTTCACGCGGAAGACCGGGCGCTGTCCGGGTCGTCTTGTTGGTGCGGATCTCGGCGTATTACGGTGCGTCAATGCGCCGGTCGCCCATCCGACCTGCATCTGAACCGGTGGAATCTGGCTTGAGCTGCATGAGGACCCCTCGCCTCGGCTGGGAGTCTGCCGACTTGGCGTCACCGCAGCGTCACCACTCGCCTAAATCTGTGGGTCTCCTGTGACAGTCCGTTGACGCCCGCCGCCGCATGGTTGGCGTCGAGCGGCTCTGGGGGGACACATGGAACGTACTTTGATCGTCGCGAAGATCCTTCCGGCCGCGGAGCGCCGGGTCGCCGAGATCTTCACCGAGTCCGACCGGACCGAGCTTCCCGCGCTCGCCCGGGTCCGGCACCGCGCGCTGCACCGCCTGGACACCCCGTCCAAGGAGATCCCATGATCAGGACAATGGTCCGGATACGGGCGCGTCCGGGGTTCGAAGACGCCGTGGAATCCGCGTGGCGAACGGTCGCCGGGCAGATCAGCGCGCTGGCCGGCAACCTCCTGCAGGACCTGCTCCTCGACGCCAACGACCCGCGCTCGTTCGTCGTCGTCACCGAGTGGGCCGACGAGTCCGCGCTGCGCGACTACGAGAACGGACCGGTCGCCGCGCGCTTCGCCGACGTCGTCCGCCCACTGTGCGAGGCATCCGGAGCGGAGAGCTACCGGGTGATGCGCGACTCCGAAGGCACGGGGTCGGCGATCTTCGTGGATGTCGAGGTCATCGTGCCACCCGCCAGGCTCGCGGAGTTCGAACGCGGGTACGCCGAGGTCACCCCACGGATGGCCGGGGTGCCCGGGTACCTGCGTGAGGACCTGCTGCGCGAGCCCGGTTCGGACGTTTACCACATCTTCGCTGAATGGCGCAGCCAAGCGGAGTTCTACCGCTGGATCGGCAACCCGGCGCACGCGCTGGAGGAGGCCGGGCCGATCGCGCCGTTCCTCCTCCGCGACTTCCGGCGCCGCCTCTTCCACATCGCGGCTCATCCCGAAACCACGCGAGAACCGAGTACGGGCAAGGAGATCGACGTGCACACGACAACTGACGTACTCATCGTCGGCGCGGGGCCCACCGGGCTGACCGTCGCCGTCGAGCTGGCCCGGCGCGGCATCGAGTGCCGGGTGATCGAGAAGCTGGCCACGCCGCCCGGGCAGGCTGACAAGGCGATCGGCATCCACTGCCGCACGATGGAGATCTGGGACGACCAGGGCATCGTGCGGGACGCGATGGACGCCGGGATCTGGCTGACCGGAAACATGGTGTTCGTCAACGGCGTGCAGACCCATCGGATGAGTTGGGAGCTGCCGGAGCTGCCGTACGCACACCTCGGCCTCCCCCAGTACGAGACCGAGCGCATCCTCACCGAACGGCTGGTCACGCTCGGCGTGCGCCCGCAACGCGGTGCCGAGCTGATCGCGTTCACCCAGGACGACGACGGGGTGCTGGCCACGCTCGGGACCGCCGTTGGCGGCACGGAGACGGTGCGCGCCAAGTACCTGGTCGGCTGCGACGGCGCGCACAGCAAGGTCCGCGAGGTGCTCGGGTTGACGTTCTCGGGTGGGCTGGGCCGGTTCCCGCAGCTGTTCATGCTCGGCGACGTGGACGTGGACTGGGACATGCCGGACGGCCACCTGCTCCGGTTCATGCACGAGACCGACGGCCGGATGGACGGCATGCTGGTGTGCGTTCCGCTGCGCGGCGAGTCCCGGTACCGGATCGCGACGCTGGCGCCGCCCCGGTTCTTCGCCCAGACCGGCGGGAAGGACGCTCCGCCGGGATTCAGCGAGGAACTCGCCGAACCGACCCTCGCCGACGTCCAGGCCGCGATCGACCAGCTGGCCCCGCCCGGCACGCGTGCGTCGAACCTGCGCTGGTCGTCGGTGTTCCGGATCAGCCACGGGATCGTGGACCGGTACGGCGACGGCCGGGTGTTCGTGGCCGGCGACGCGGCGCACCTGCACCCACCCGCGGGCGGCCAGGGCATGAACACCGGGATCCAGGACGCTGGAACCTGGCGTGGAAGCTGGCGCTGGCGGTGCGGGGAATCGCCGCGCCCGGACTGCTGGACAGCTACGAGACCGAACGGCGCCCGGAGGGCGAGGAGATCGTCGGGCGTGCGGTGCGGATGGCCTTCACCGACGAGCTGGACCGCGAAGACCTGAAACGGCAGTTCCTGCAAGAGATGTCCATGCTGCTCAGCTACTCGGACAGCCCGCTCGTCGGCGAGTCCCTGTCCGCTCCCGATGCGCTGCGGGACGGCCCCGGGCCCGGCGACCGCGCTCCCGACGTCGGCGGCCTGCGCCGGCGGGGCGTCGGGCACCCGCTGCGACTGCACGAGCTGACCCGCGGCACCCGGCACACGTTGCTGGTCTACGCGGACGGCTCGGCCGACGAGGGAGCCTTGACCGCCGTGGGGAAACTGTGCGCCGACGTCCGCCGGCAGGCGTCCGGGCAGATCGACGTGTACCTGCTGCTCAGCCCGGACGCCCGCGTGCCATGGATGCTCGATCCGCCGGTGGTGCGGGACGCCGGAGGCGAGTTCCGCGCCGCCTACGGCCTCACCGGCACCGCCCTGTACCTGGTCCGCCCGGACGGGCATGTCGGGTTCCGCAGCCAGCCGATCGACGCCGACGCGCTCAGCAAGAACCTGCAGCTGGTGTTCGGAGGCGTGAGATGACGACGGTACGGACGGTGCTGGCGATGCGTACCCGGGAAGGCTGCGAGGAACGGTTCGAGGCGGAGTGGCTCTCGGCGGCGAAAGAGATCCGCACGCTGGACGGATGCCTGCACCAGGACCTGGTCCGCGACGCCGACGACCCGCGCAGCTACCTGATCATCAGCGACTGGGCGGACCGCGAACGGCTGGACGCCTTCGGCCGCAGCGAACACCGCGACCGGCTGCTGCGCATGATCCGCGAGCTTCGCGAATCCGCGCAACGGCACACCTACCAGGTTCTGCACACCGTGCGGAGCGAGCCCGAGGGGGCGAGATGACCGAGGATGCTGTACCCGCGTCGGAGCTCTACACCGACGAGTTCGCCGCCGACCCCTATCCCACCTTCGCGCGGCTGCGAGCAGACACACCCGTCTGCCCGGTCAGTTCGCCGCGGTTCGACTCCTACCTGATCACAGGGTTCGACGACGCCAAGGCGGCGCTGACCGACCCCAGGCTCTCCAAGGACCTCTACGGCCCCGACCAGCACTACCTCCGGATCTTCGGGCCGAACTCCGAGGGATTGAACAAGAACATGCTCAACTCGGACCCACCGGAGCACACCAGGCTGCGCCGGATCGTGTCGCAGGCGTTCGCTCCGCGCCGCATCGAGGCGCTGCGACCCCGGGTGGCGCAGATCGTGGACGACCTGCTCGACAAGGTCATCCCGCAGGGCCAGTCCGAGCTGATGCACGACTTCGCGATCCCGCTGCCGATGAGGGTGATCAGCGAGCTGCTCGGGATCCCGGAGACCGACCACGACCGGGTCCTCGACTGGACCCAGGTGATCAGGACGTCCGGGTCGTCCGGCCGCCCTCCAGCCGAGGACAGGGCGGCCGTGCAGGAGGCCCAGCTGCGGCTGCACCACTACTTCGCCGACCTGGTGCAGGCCAAGCGCGCACACCCCGCCGATGACATGATCAGTGCGCTGATCGAGGCCTGCGACCACGACGGGAAGCTCTCCGAACCGGAGCTCGTCACCACCTCGTTCCTGCTGCTGTTCGCCGGGCACCAGACCACCGCGGACTTCCTCGGCAACGCGACGGTGGCCTTGCTGACCAACCCTGACCAGCTCGAACTGCTGCGCGCCAAACCGCAGTTGCTGCCCTCGGCGATCGAGGAACTCCTCCGGTTCGACGGCCCGCTGCCGGTGGCCAGCCCCAGGATCGCCACCGAGGACGTCGAGTATCAGGGCGTCCGGATCCCACGCGGGTCGATCGTCGGCGTGGTCATCAACGCGGCGAACCACGACCCGGCGCACTTCGCCGACCCGGATCGGCTGGACCTCTGCCGCGTGCGCGGCCCGCACATCGGCTTCGGCCACGGCGTCCACTACTGCCTGGGGGTCTCGCTGGCCCGGATGGAGGCAGTGATCGGCATCGGGGCGCTGCTGCGCCGGCTGCCGGAGCTGCGGCTCGGGGTGCCGGTCGCCGAGCTGCGCCACCTGCCGGCGGCGTCGCCGTTCCGTGGCCTGCTGGAGCTTCCGGTCCGGTTCGCCTCCTGATGCGCCCGACGGACCTCGCCGATCGGCAACAAGAAACAAGTGTCCACTGCACAACGTCCACTCACCCGAGGAGCAGTCATGGTCTTCCGAAACGTGATCGTCTGTCACATGGTTCCGGGCAGTGAGAACATCGTCGGCGATGTCTTCGGTTACTACGACAAGACGACCCGACCGCAGGACCTCGGCGTGATCGGGCGGAGGCTGTTGTCGCTGGACGACCTCTACATCCACGTGATCGAGCGCAAGCAGGACCCGAAGGTGTCGGGCCAGACCCGGGGACTGCCCGCGTTCCAGAAGATCGCCGAAGCCATCGCCCCGTACGTGACGCCGTACCCGAAGAACTGGCAGAACCCGTCCGACTCCGTCGCCAAGGAGTTCTACAGCTGGGTTCCGGCCGAGAGTTCGGCACCGGAGCCGGGATCGGCCGGCAGGAATCTCACCGTCATCGTGGGACACATCAAGCCCGGTTCCGAGCCCGACGTCGCGCGCATCTTCGGCGAGTCCGACGCCGGGCCGCTGCCGGTCAAGCTGGGCGTCACCGGGCGCTGGCTGTACTCGATCGACGACGTCTACGTACACCTGTTGGAGCGCACCGACGCGGCGATCGCCGACGCCACGGGGCAGGACCATGAACAGCCGGCCTTCGCCAAGATCATGGGGGACCTCAGCCCGTTCATCAGCCCGTACAATCCGGACACCTGGCGGAGCCCAGAGGACGCCGTGGCCAAGGAGTACTACCGCTGGCAGGCCGACGACTGACGACTGCCAGGTGTGTCCGCCGGCCCGGCTGCTCTACCGGAAACGGCTGACGCGAGGTCCCAACCTGTGACCCCGGCCCGCCATCGAACTGTTGGCACTCCGCGCCCGTACCACTGCGCGGGAGGTCGACCTCATGTCCGTACGCCGAATGCTCGCCGCCCTGGCGGCGCCGCCGCGACCGTGCTGGCTCTCCGCCGCGCCCGCCGCGGCGCACGGCGCGCCCACCAACCCGCTCAGCCGGGCCGCCGCC
>JAEVHO010000191.1 GCA_016802835.1 Micromonospora sp. ATA32
CCGGCCGACCGCGGTCGGCGGGCGGCAGTCGGCGAACCGACGCCGGTCGCGACCGTGGTGGGCGGTCACAATTCGGTGACGCCCGCCACGCGGACCCGGAAACGGTCAACCGACGCAGGTGCCACGATCCGTTCCCGCTGTGCGGCGTCGATCCCGACCGGACGTCCGGTTATCGCCCGCCGGTGCCGTCGTAACCGCTCGTCCCATTGAGTCGCGTCAGTGCCGAACTGTGCCGGAAATTGCTTGGGCGATCAAGGTTTACGCAGGTGGAGAGGGGTTGGCAGGTCGTGAGCCGACCAGTAGTGTCGGCCCGCCCGGTGCGGTTCCCGATCGCAAGAGGCGACGCCGCGCCGACCCGCTCAATCGTGATCCACGAACCGGGGACCCAGTGCACATCCGGGGTGAATCCGCGAGCCACGGCCCGCGGTAGGGCGTCTTCCCGCCCGAATCCGTCAGCTAACCCGGTAGGCGGTGTCGGAAGGAGTTCCATCCTCGTGCAGCACTCTCCCACCCCTCGGTTGTTCCTCCACGGCGCCACGGTGCCGCCGCTCGCCACCTCCGGCTCCGGCTCCGGCTCCGGCTCCGGCTCCGCGAGCTGATCCCGGCATTCGCCCGCCGCCCGGCTGATCGGGCGACCACCCCCTGAGCGGTCCACCGGCGCCCGCGGACGACGTCGTCGTCGCGCGTGAGTTCCTCGCGCCCCGGGCCGCTCTCCGCCCCCATCCCGTGGAGGACCACGTGAAGCACCACCTCAAGCGACAGCTGCGACGCCTCGCCTCGGAGCGCCCGTACCAGATCGTCGCCACCTCGGCCGCCGCACTCGTGCTCGCCTCGACCACCGGCGCCCTGCTCGTCCGGGCCGACGACGCGCCCCGCCGCCCCCGCAGACCGCGGCAGCCGCCGCCGAGCTGGCCCCCCAGCCTGGACCAGGTCGCCTCCCTCGGCCAGGCGAAGGCCGCCGCGGCCCCGTCGCCCAGCTCCTCGCCCTCGCCGAGCGCCTCGGCCAAGGTCTCGGCCCAGGCCACCCCGAACCCCGACCTGACCAGCAAGCCGGCGGCGAAGAAGCCCCCGGCGGCGAAGGTGCTCGACTACGAGTACCAGGCGCAGACCAACTACTACAACTGCGGTCCGGCCGCCGTGCGCAACGCGCTCAGCGCCAACGGGGTCGACCGGACCCAGGACGAGCTGGCCGTCCTGCTCGGCACCACCGAGATGGGCACCAACTCGGCCGAGGACACCACCCGGGGGCTGAACGCCTCGGTCAAGGGTGACCCGTACCGGACCCACATGATCCCGGGCATCCCCAGCCCGGCGCAGATGGACCAGCTCCAGGCCGACGTGGTCGCGGCCGTGAGCGCCGGCCGCGCCGTCGTGTCCAACGTGGCCGGCGACGCACCGACACCGACGGTGGCTGGCACTCGTACCCGGGCGGCCACTACATCGCCGTGGTCGGCTACCAGGACAACGGCCGGACCGTCAAGATCGCCGACTCGGCGAACCCGGCGGCCGCCTCGTACTGGGTCAGCACCATCGACCTGGCGAACTGGATGGCCACCCGCGGCTACTCCGCCTGATCACTGGCAGGCCCGCTGTCGTTTCCCCGCCGCCGGTCTCGCGGCGGGTGTCGCGCCGGTGGCACACTGCGGACTGTGGTCGATGAGGCGGGTACACGTCCGGTCCTGTTGCTGCTGCACGGCATGGGCGCGACCGGCGCGGTGTGGCTGCCCTGGGCGCCGCTGCTGGAGCACCGTTGGGCCGGCCGGTGGTCGCCCCCGACCTGGCCGGCCACGGATTCTCCCCGCCGCTGCCGCGGTATTCCTTCACCGGCCTCGCCGATCGGGTCGCCGAGGGGCTCGCGCCGGTCGCCGACGTCCCGCCGGAGCGGCTGGTCGTCCTCGGGCACTCGCTCGGCGGGTTGGTCGCCCTGGCGCTGGCGGCACGCACCGCCGGGCTGCCCGTCGACGCGGTCGTCGGGCTCGGCATCAAGGCGGTCTGGACGCCGGCCGAGCTGGCCCGGGCCGGTGAGCTGGCCGAGCGTCCGGTGACCTGGTTCGCCGGCCGGGACGAGGCGGCCCGCCGTTACCTGCGGGTCTCCGGCCTGACCGGTCTCTTCGCCCCGGACGACCCGGTGGTCGACGCCGGGCTGCGCCGAGAGGACGGCCGGTGGCGGCTCGCCATGGACCCGGCCGCCTTCGCGGTCGGCGAGCCGGACCTGTGTGCCCTGCTGGCGGCGGTCGACGTGCCGGTCGTGCTGGCCCGGGGCGAGCACGATCCGATGGTCACCGACGCCCAGCTCAAGGAGCTCGGGGTGCCGGTGGTGACGCTGCCCGGCCTCGGCCACAATGCCCACGTCGAGGACCCGTCAGCCGTCCTTGCCCTGGCCGACGCCTACCACTGACCCCGTTTCCGGGCCCGCGACGCGAAACCGCGCCGCCCCGGTGGGGCGCGCGGTGCGTCGACGCCGGGCCGATGCCCGCCGGGCGACTACTTGCCGTTCGCGAAGGCCTCGTACGCCCGGATCACCTCGTCGGTCGGCCCGTCCATCCGGAGCACGCCCGATTCCAGCCAGATCGTCCGTTCGCAGGTGTCCCGGATCGAGGAGAGCTGGTGGCTGACGAGGAACACCGTGCCGGCGCTCTCCCGCAGCTCCCGTACCCGCTGCTCGCTGCGCTTGCGGAAGCCCTTGTCGCCGGTGGCCAGCGCCTCGTCGATCAGCAGTACGTCGTGCATCTTCGCGGCGGCGATCGCGAAGCGCAGCCGGGCGGCCATGCCCGAGGAGTACGTCCGCATCGGCAGCGAGGCGAAGTCGCCCCGCTCGTTGATCCCGGAGAACTCGATGATCTCCGGGGTCAACTGCGCCACGTCCTCCGGCGTCATGCCCATCGCCAGGCAGCCCAGCGTGACGTTGCGCTCACCCGAGAGGTCGTTGAGCAGCGCCGCGTTCACGCCCAGCAGAGAGGGCTGGCCCTGGGTGTAGACCGCGCCGCGGTTCACCGGCAGCAGCCCGGCGATGGTGCGCAGCAGGGTGGACTTGCCGGAGCCGTTGCTGCCGATCAGGCCGATCGCCTCGCCCCGGTACGCCGTGAAGGTGACGCCCTTGACCGCGTGCACCTCCTGGATGTTCGGCGCCGAGGTGCGGGTCACCAACCGCCGGAGCGCGGCGACCGGGCTGGTGCCACCCCCGGCCCCCTTGTGCACCCGGTAGATGACGTGTGCCTCGTCCACCACCACGGTGGGGATGCGCTGTTCCACCCGGGGCAGCGTCAGGGTCGCGTCGTTGGACGCCTCGAAGTGCTCAACCACGGCCGTACTCCTGTTCGCCGCGCCAGAAGTAAATGAAGCCACCGATACCCATCGCCACCGCCCAGACCGTGCCGACCACCAACATCTGGGTCAGCGAGGTGCTGAGCAGCGGCGCCGAGTCGAGCAGCGCGTACCGGGCCAGCTCGATGTAGACCAGCATCGGGTTGAGCTGGACCAGCTGGGTGGCCCAGCCCGGCAGGTTCTCGAAGAGGCTGACGCTGTAGAGCACGCCGGAGCCGTACATCCAGGTGCGCAGGATGAACGGCATGACCTGCTTGAGGTCGCTGGCCTTGGCGCCCATCCGGGCCACCGCCATGGTCAGCCCGCCGTTGAACACCGACTGCAGTAGCAGCGCGGGCACCAGCAGGAGCCACTCCGCGGTGATCGGCTCGCCGGTCACCAGCACGATGCCGATCAGCACCACCATCGAGGCCAGCAGCTGCTGGAACTGGGTGAGCGTGGCGGCCAGCGGCAGGCTGGCCCGGGGGAAGTGCAGCGCCCGGATCAGCCCGAGCTGGCCGCTGATCGACTGGGTGCCGGCCAGCACGGCGCTCTGGGTGAAGTTGAAGATGAACAACCCGGTGGTCAGGTACGCGATGAAGTTCGGGATCTCCTTCTGCTGGAGCACCCAGCCGAAGATCAGGTAGTAGACCGCCGCGTTGGTCAGCGGGGTGAGCACCTGCCAGAGCTGCCCGAGTTTCGCGGTGCTGAACGAGGCGACCAGCTTCGCGTTGGCGTACGACCGGATGAAGTGCCGGTACGCCCACAGCGTCTGGGCGTACGCCGTCAGGGAGGGCCGCTCGCCGGCGACCCGTAGCCCGTGTCGAGCGGCCAGCTGCGCCTGGGTCAGGCCCGTTTCGGGGTCGGCCAGCGCGGTGTCGGCCATAGGATGGGCGCTCCGATCTTTCGTGCCAACGGGATGCGCGCGACGATGGAGTCTTCAGTATGAGCCGTGCGCGGAGGCCGCCTCGTCGCTGCGTGGACGGTAGTCCAAAAGACGTCGGGACGCAACCGTAGCGTCGTTGCGGTACATTGGCCCACGTGGCAGCCGCAGAGAGTCCCCGATGACGACCGCGAAACGGCGTACGCCGGCCGGTGCGGCGGTGCTCCGGGGCGAGATCACCAGTGCCATCCGGCGTGCGTTGATGCAGGAACTCGCCGCGGTCGGCTACGGCCGGCTCTCCATCGAGGCCGTCGCCCGCCGGGCCGGGGTCAGCAAGACGGCGGTCTACCGGCGGTGGAGTTCGAAGCTGGACATGGTCCTGGAGACCGTGGTCGCCGCCGCCGGCAACAAGCTGCCCGCGCTGGACACCGGCACCCTCCGGGGTGACCTGGCGCTGCTGTTCCAGGTGGTGGCGCACGCGCTGAGTCATCCGCTGGCCTCGCAGATCATCCCGGACCTGCTCGCCGAGGCCGCCCGTAACCCCACCATCGCCCAGACCCTGCAGCAGGTGCTGCGGGACAAGCAGCAGGAGATCGGCGGGCGGCTGATCAGCCGGGCGGTGGCGCGCGGCGAGGTGCGGCCGACACCGATCCGGCCGCCTCGCTCGACCTCATCGTGGGCCCGCTCTACTGGCGGCTCGCCATCGCCCGTACCCCGCTCACCCCGCCCTACCTGGACACCCTGGTCGAGTCCGTCGCGGCGGGGCTCGCGGCGGGCGCCACGGCGCCCCAGCAGCGGGAGTTGCCGGTCGCCGGCTGACGCAACTCGCGGCAACCTCCCGGACCCTCCGTCGTCCCCCCTGCCACCCGGCGGCGCGGCTACGGCCGGCGGGCCGCTCGACGGGTTCAGTCCAGCAGGGCGGCGACCGCCTCGGCGGGCGGGGTGTCCACCGGCAGCGCCTCCGCCGCGACGACCGCGTCCACCGGCAGCGGGGCGTACAGGTGCGGGAAGAGCGCGCGCCCCGGGACGGCTCCCAGCGCAGGGCGTCGCCCAGCCGGGCCGGGTCGACGGTCAGCAGGGTCAGTCCGGTGGCGCCGGCGAAGTGCCGCCGGGCCGTCTCGACCACCTGGTCGGCGGCGGAGAAGTGGATGAAGCCGTCCTGGCGGTCCACGGCCGAGCCGGTGAACCTTCCCGCCTCGCGGGCCTGGTCCCACTCGCTGATCGGCAGCAGTTTGTAGATCACCGAACCAGCCTACGGCGGGGTGCCCCGCCGACCGGCCCTCCCGCCCGGCCGGCACTTCTGCCACCATTCGCACGTCAGCTGTACGACGAATGGGGGTAACCGTTGCGCATCCTGCTGGTCGAGGACGACCGTCGGGTGGCCGCGGCCCTCTCCTCGGCCCTGACCCGGCGCGGGTACGAGGTCGAGCACGCCGCCACGGTCGCCGCCGCGCTCTCCGCCGCCCCCTGTGACCTGGTGCTGCTCGACCTGACCCTGCCCGACGGCGACGGCACCGACCTCTGCCGCGAGCTGCGCCGGCGCAGCAGCCAGCTCGGCATCATCGCGGTCACCGCCCGGGGCGAGGAGCGGGACCGGGTGCTCGGCCTGCGGCTGGGCGCCGACGACTACGTGGTGAAACCGTTCTCCATGGTGGAGCTGCAGGCCCGGATCGAGGCGGTGCTGCGCCGGGCGGCGCACACGGTGCCGGAACGAAACCTGATCGAGGCCGGCGTCGTCCGGATCGACGTCGGCGGCCGGACGGTGAGCGTGGCCGGCCGCCCGGTGGCGCTGACCCGCAAGGAGTTCGACATCCTGCTGTCGCTGGCCCGGCAGTCGGGGGGTGGCGGTGCCCCGGGACCGGATCCTGCTCGACGTCTGGGGCACCACCTGGGCGGACCGGCACACGGTCGAGGTGCACGTCGGGTCGTTGCGCGGCAAGCTCGGCGACGCCGGACTGGTGGAGACCGTACGCGGAGTCGGCTACCGGCTCCGCGACGAGTGAGGGGGGCGCCGGTGCGTCGTCGACTCGTGATCAGCTACCTGCTGCTCATGGTGCTGGTGCTGATGGCGCTGGAGACCCCGCTCGCGGCCACGCTGGCCAGCCGGGAGACCGACCGGATCCGCGCCGATCGGCTCGCCGACGCGACCCGGTTCGCCTCCCTGGCCGGGCCGGCGCTGCGCGGCGGCATCCCCGGCCCGCTCGGCGCAGAGCTGAGCGCCTACGACGACCTGTACGGCATCGGCGCGGCGGTGGTCGACCGGGACCGCCGCACGGTGGCGGTGTCGACGAGCTGGCAGGCCGGTCCGGGCACCGAGGCCGCGCTGGACACCGCGCTCGCCGGGCAGCAGTCCAGCGGGCCCGAGGCGGTCTGGCCCTGGGTCGACGGGCCGCTCGTGGTGGCGGTGCCGATCAACGACGGCGGTGAGGTGCTCGGCGCGGTGGTCACCGCCACGCCGGCCCACCCGGTCCGGCGTACCGTCACCGCCTGGTGGCTGCTGCTGGCCACGATCGGGCTGATCGCCGTGCTGGCCTGCGTGCTCACGGCGTTCGGGCTGGCCGGCTGGGTGCTGCGCCCGGTCACCGAGCTGGACGCGGTCACCCATGAGATCGCCGAGGGGGACCGGGGCGCGCGGGTGCAGCACCGGCTGGGGCCGCCGGAGCTGCGCCGGCTGGCGGCGAGCTTCAACAACATGGCCGACGTGGTGTCGGACGTGATGGACCGGCAGCGGGCCTTCGTGGCGCACGCCAGCCACCAGCTGCGCAACCCGCTCACCGCGCTGCGGTTGCGGGTGGAGGAGCTGGGGCCCAGCCTGACCGACCCGGACGGCCGGGCCGAGCACCGGCTGGCGCTGGAGGAGACCGACCGGTTGGCGCTGGTGCTCGACGCGCTGCTCACCCTCGCCCGGGCCGAACGCGAGGAGAACCAACGGGTCACCGTCGACGCGTCGGCGGTCGCCGCCTCCCGGGTGACGGCCTGGCAGCCGTTGGCCCGGCACCGGTCGGTCACGCTGCGCCTGGAGGCGGAGACCCCGGCGTACGCCCGGACCGTGCCGACCGCGATCGACCAGGCCCTGGACGCGTTGATCGACAACGCGGTGAAGTTCAGCGGGGCGCAGGGTGAGGTGACGGTGGCCGTCCGGCACGGCGACGGCGGGACCGTCCTGGAGGTCCGGGACACCGGACCAGGGATGACGCTCAGCCAGCTGGACCAGGCCACCGAACGGTTCTGGCGGGCGCCGGAGGTGCAGAACGTCGACGGCGCCGGGCTGGGACTGACCATCGTCGCCGTGCTGGTCGACGCCTCCGACGGGCGGCTCACCATGCGTCAGGGGCAGCCGCGCGGCCTGGTCGCCGGCCTCTGGTTCCCGTCCCCCGATCCGGGCCCCGCGCCGACCCCGATCCGGACGACGCCAGCACCGAGCGGCGGGCCGCGCCCGTCGCCTAGGGCTTGTTGGCGCGGTACCAGGCGACCGCGCCGGGGTGCAGCGGCAGCGGGGCGGTGGCGATCGCCGAGCGGGGGCTCATCCGCCCGGCCGCCGGGTGGGCCGCGGCCAGCTCCGCCCGACGGTCCATCAGCAGCCGGGTCACCTCCCGCACCAGGGACTCCGGCAGGTCGGCGCGGACGATCAGGTAGTTCGGGTTCGCCACCGTGGTGACCGGTTCGACGCCGTACACCGAGCGGGGGATGTCCCGCGACACGTACACCTGCCCGTAGCCGCGGCGCAGCGGCTCGGTCCAGTCGCCGAGGTCGACGATCCGGGTGGCGGTGTGCGCGGCGAGCTCGTCGACGGCGCGTACCGGCAGGCCGCCGGAGAAGAAGAAGGCGTCGATCCGGCCAGCACGCAGCGCGGTCAACGAGTCGTCCAGGCCGAGGTGTTCCTGGCGTACCCGGTCGCCGCCGAGGTGGGCGACCGCCAGCAGCCGGGTCGCGGTGATCTCGGTGCCGGAGCCGGAGGCGCCGACCGAGACCCGTCGCCCGCGCAGGTCGGCCAGCGTGCGGACCGGACCGCCGACGGTGGTGACCAGGTGCAGCAGGTCGTCGTAGACGCGGGCCACCGCGAGCACCGACGGGTCCGTCGACCCGGTCGGCAGCACGTCGGCCTGGGTGAAGCCGAGCTCGGCCTGGCCGGAGCCGACCAGCCGGACGTTCTCCGCGGAGGCGGCGGTGACCACCACGCTGGCCCGTACCCCGGGCAGTTCCCGGTTGAGGATGGTCGCCAGCGACTGGCCGAACGCGTAGTACACGGCCGTGGGGCTGCCCGTCGCGATCCGGATCGGGACCGGCGTCCTCGGCTCGTCCCGGCAGCCAGCCACCCCGGACAGCGCGGTGACCAGCAGGATCAGCAGCGTCGTCAGACCGGCGGCCTTCCGCCGGCCGCGCACAGACCAGCCACGGCTCACGGGCTGCACTGTGCGCCGTGGACCCGCCGGGGCGCAAGCCCGGCCCGTCGGCCGGCTCCGCAACCGGGGCCGGCGGCCGTCGCCGGGGGACGTGCGGTCAGCAGGCCGGGCGGGCCGCCTGTTCCAGGGCGGCGCTGCGCAGGATGCGGTCCCGGTCCGGGCCGTCGGCCACGCTGACCACGAAACACCCGGCGCCCGGCCGCAGCAGGGCGGGGACCTCCAGCAGCGCGGCCCCCCGGACCAGCACCGCGGCCAGCTCCCGGTCGGTTAGCCGGACCCCCAGGATGTGCCGACGCACGTGCCGTCCACCGGCCAGCAGGGCCGAGCGCCACGCCGCGGCGGCGAGCCGGGTACGCCATACCCGCCGCGCCGTCGACGCGCCGCAGGCCGGACCTTCGAGCAGCTCCCGCCGGCCCTGCCGCCACCCGGACTCCACCAGACCCGCGTACGCCGACCGGTGCTCCCGGGGCACCGAGAGCCGGTGCAGCTCGTAGCGGCGACGCAGCCCGCCGGTGCTCACCTCCTGGTCCACCGGGACGTCCAGCCGGGTGAGCAACTGCCGCATCCGGCGTGCCGCGTCCTCCCGGTTGAACTCGGCGGCGCCGGCCCGGTGCGCCTCGACGGACCGCCGCTGCGCGAAGCCCCGCCCCGGCGGCAACGCCGGGCGCCGGGCTCGGCCGGCGGGGGAGCGCAGCGCACCAGGCAGGCGACCTCGAACGCGTCCGCCAGGGTCAGCCAGGCCAGCGGCGGTGGCGACGACATCCGGGGCCGGTCGAGCAGGCTGGGTTCGGGGGCCATCGGACCGCTCCTTCTCGGCGTGGTGTTCCGTTACCGTGGCCCGGCGGCCGGCCCGGTGGTACCGATCCGGACGAGCCTTGAGGAAATCTTGCGGCTGCCTACAGCTCGGTCACCACCACGTCGAGCTGTCGCGGTCGCCCGGTCGGCGCGGGCTGCTCGACCACCGTGTACTTCAGGTCCCGCAGCGCGGTCACCAGTCCGGCCGCGGAGCGCGGCCGGGCGCCGGCGATGAGCAGGTCGCGGATCAGCCGGCCCTTGGTGGCCTTGTTGAAGTGGCTGACCACCGTCCGGGTGACGACGCCGGCGGACTCCCGCTCGTGCAGCACCCGGACGTTCACCGTCCGACCGGCCAGCTCGCCGCGCGGCGCCCAGGTGGCCGCGTACGCGCCCGAGCGCAGGTCGAGCACCGGACCGTCGCCCGCCGCCGCGGCCATCGCCGGGGCCAGCGCCCGC
>JAEVHO010000192.1 GCA_016802835.1 Micromonospora sp. ATA32
GGGTGGTCGGCCGCGACCGACTTCAGCTGCGAGCGCGGAGACCCGGTACGCAGCCCCCAGCCGAACGGGTACAGCGGTCGGTAGTCCGGGTCACCGGCGGCGGAGCCGTGTCCCGCGCCGAGTTGCCGGCCGAGCGGCCGCAACACCTCCGGCGCGTTCCGGAGCGAGCCGTCGGCGTTCCAGTTGCGGCTCGCCAGCGCCGCGCGCACGTCCGGGTGGTCGGCCGCGACCGACTTCAGCTGCGAGCGCGGAGACCCGGTACGCAGCCCCCAGCCGAACGGGTACAGCGGTCGGTAGTCCGGGTCACCGGCGTTGATCGGCACCTGCGCTCGCTGCTCGGCCAGGTCACCGGGAGCCGGCCGGTGAACGGACGTCGACCGAAGAGCACGTCGGCCACGCCGGCGCCCTCGCTGCCCGGCAGCCACGACGCCACCAGGGCGTCGATCTCGCCCGAGCTGGTCCGTGACGACCTGCGGCCGGCCGGAGACCACCAGGACCACGCACGTCTCGATCTCGGCGCAGACCTTGTCGATCGCGGCCCGGTCGGCGGGCTGCAGGCTCAGCGACTTCTCCTCCTGCTGCGGCACCGAGCACCAGCCGCACTCCGGGCCGCCGACGTCGCCGTACCCCTCGGCGTACGGCGTCTCGCCGACCACCACCACGCCGACGTCGGCGCCGGCGGTGGGCGCCGAGGCGTCCGCGCTGTAGGTGACCTGCGCCCCCCGGCGCCACCTCCCGGATGCCCTCCAGGACCGTGGTGCCCCGGGATGACGTCGCCCGACTGGCCCTGCCCAGGTGATCGTCCAGCCGCCCGCCTGGTTCCCGATGTCGTCCGCGTTGCGGCCGGCGACGTACACCTTGGCGTCCTTGCGCAGCGGCAGCGCCTGCCCGCTGTTCTTCAGCAGCACCTGCGACTTCGCCACCGCGTCGCGGGCGATCGCCCGGTGCTCCGCGCTGCCGACCTGGTCGAGGTTCGCCGTCGAGGCGTACGGCTGCTCGAAGAGCCCCAGTTCGAACTTCTTGCGCAGGATCCGGCGCACCGCGTCGTCGAGCCGGGCCTGGCTGACCCGGCCGGCGGTCACCTCGGCCAGCAGCAGCTGCTCGAACTGCTCCGCGGTGTTCGGCTCCATGAACATGTCGGTGCCGGCGTTCACGCCGACCCGGACCTTGTACGCGGTCAGCCCGCCGTTGGTCGGTTCGGCCGGGTCGGGGATCTGGTGGATGCCCTCCCAGTCGGAGATCACGAATCCGTGGAAGCCCATCTGGCCCTTCAGGACATCGGTGATCAGTTCACGGTTGGCGTGCATCTTGGTCGGGTTGCCGAGCCCGTCCTCGGTCCAGTCCACGCTGGAGAAGGACGGCATCACGCTGCCCACGTCGTGCGTCCGCACGGCCGGGACGTACGGCGAGAGATCGGTCCGGGCGAAGTGGGCGCGGTCGGTCACCGTCACGCCCTGGTCGATCGGGTACCGCTGCTCCCACCACGGCTTACCTTCGTTGGCGGCCGCCGTCGCCTCGTCGTAGTCGGTGTCGCCGTCACCGGCGTAGTGCTTGGCGGTGGCCAGCACCCGGTCGGAGTCGTCGAGCCGGCCGGCGCGGCGGCCCTGCAGGCCGTCGATGACGGTCTCCATCGGGATGACCAGCGCGGGGTCCTCGCCAAAGCTCTCGTAGCTGCGGCCCCACCGCTCGTCCCGGGAGACGCAGACGCACGGGGCGAAGTTCCACGGGATGCCCGTCGCGCGCACCTCGGTCGCGGTGGCGTGCCCGATCCGCTCCACCAGGGCCGGATCGCGGCTGGCGCCGAGGCCGACGTTGTGCGGGAAGATCGTCGCGCCGTACACGTTGCCGTGGCCGTGCACGGCGTCGATGCCGTAGACCATCGGGATCTGCAGCCGGGTGCTCAGCGCCTGGGCCTGGAAGTCGTTGACCATCTCGACCCAGGCGGCGGGCGTGTTGGTGGCGGGCGTCGAGCCCCCGCCGGAGAGCACCGAGCCGAGCCGCCAGCGCGCGACCAGGCCGGGATCGGCGGCGACCGCGGCCCGCTCGGCCTGGGTCATCTGGCCGATCTTCTCCTCGGTGGTCATCCGGCCGAGCAGGTCCGCGACGCGCCGGTCGACCGGCAGCCTCCGATCGAGGTACGGCAGGCCGTGCGCGTTGACGACCACGACCGGCTGGCCCCCGACGGTCACACCGGTGGAGTCCGTGGAAAGGCTCAGCGGAATCGTCTCGGCCGTCTCGGCCGTCCGGTCGACGTGGACGGTGAGGGTCAAGTGCCGGCTCGCGCCGGACGGGCTGCCGGCCGGGAAGGTGAGGGTGCCCGCAGCGGCGGTGTAGTCGGCGCCGGCGGTCGCGGTGCCGTTGCCGGTGGCGTAGTGGACGGTGGTCGGGGCCGCCAGCCGGGCCCCGTCGGCCGTGGTCACCGAGACGGAGATGTGCACCCGGCTGCCCTCGGCGACGGTCCGGACCGCCCGGTCGGCGGCGACGGTGACCGTCTGGATGGTCATGGCAGACGCGGACGGGGCCGACAGCAGCGACGCGGCCAGGACACCGGTTCCAACGAGTGCGGCGCGACCGCGCCAGCGTGATCTCATGTCATGCCTCCCTACGGGACCCGGCCGTCCGCGCCCTCCCGGCGGCGGAGCCGACCCCGTCCCGGTAAGGAATCCTTCCTAATCGATTCGCGTCGCGTCAATATCACGGCCCGATGTCACGAAGGTTTCGCGCGTCCGCCGGGGCGAGCCCGAGGGAGCGCTCTCTTGACACCGAGGCTCACCGCACCCACCCGAGGAAGCGTCGGTGCAGCGAGCCTGCCGGCACCCAGGTCAGGTCCTGCGAGGCGCGGACCAGTTGCGCGCCCATGTAGAGGGCCAGCGACACCGGCGCGCCGTCGAACTCCGCGCGCAGCTCCCGCTGCCGGGTCCGGCACGGCCAAGGCGCGTCGCAGCCACCACAGCTCCAGATCGGCAGGACCGGCCCGTGGGTGGTCACGGCATACCGCCCAGGAACCGCGCGGTCTCCGACCGGGCCTGCCTGCTGGTCGCCCAGTCCACCTGCCAGCACGGGTACGGAGTGAGCCGCGACCACCAGAGCCGGCAGCCGGTGCACATGCCGTCGATCCCGCGCAGGTGCACGCTGATGATTCGCTGCTCCTGGTCGTCGTTCACTGCTCCTCCTCCCCCGGCCAGTGACCCCGGTTGATCGGAATGCGATGCCGGGCATGGCACGGCAGCTCGGCCCCGCATCGACAGACGCGCCGCCACCGCCGCCAGCACCAGACCGGCTTGTGCCGACGGGCCAGGGTCATCGCGACGGCGAGCAGGTACTCCTCGTACGAGACGCGCCGCACCGGATCTCCCTCGTCAGTCACGAGGGCAGGCTGTCTCGCCCCCGAATTGAGAGGGACGCGGCGACCAGGCGCATACGCCACCGCCCGCCGCATCCCGTGAGGAGGAACGTACGCAGCGTGGCGGGAGGGAATGGGTAGGGTTCGTACCCCTTGATCAGGTGACGAGGCCGACCTTCAGCGCGAGGTCGTGCACATCGTTGCGCAGGGATCGCGGCCCGTCGTCGAGCAAATCGAGAGTGATCTGGCGGGCGTAGCCGTTCAAGCGGATTGTCTCCGGCGCGGACTCGTACGCCTGACGGAGAGCCGCCACAGTGGCCTGGTTGTCGCCCTTGCCGTAATGACCACGGGCCACCTCGATCAGGTGCCGGGCACGTCGCGGCTTCGATGGGATCGCCATTGGGTCGAGACGCCCGGCCTGCCGCACCGCCTCACCGGACTTCTGCAACTCGACGGCAACGGTCACGGCATGGGCGCCCATGAGACCCGCGAAAACGACGTCTGCGGCTGATAGAAGCTTTTCGGCAGGCGCTGCGCCACCCGGTCGGCCTGGTCCCAGTACCGCCAGGCGCGCCCCTCCTCGCCCGCGCGGGCGGCGGTGTAGGCGGCCTCGAAATTCAGGGCACCCCAGAGAGCGAGCAGGTTCGGGCGCGCATCGGCCGTACGCGCCGCGAGCGCCGACGTCACATCAAGCGTCACCGCCATGGCAGTGTCCCAATCACCCGCGTCCCGGTGCACCTGGCACAAGAACCACCCCGCGCAGGCCAACGCCTCCGGATCCCCCGACTCCTGCGCCGCCACCATCGCCCGGTCCGCCACGCGCCACAGCAACTCGGCGGCAGGCTGGTAGGCAAGGAACATCTGGGCCAGCCCGAGCACTTCGGCCAGCAGCGCATGCGCTCGGCGGCGCTCGTCGCCCTCATACGTCAGCGCGGCACGCTCAGCGTCCCGGACCAGGTCCGGTAGCAAAGCGCCGAGCACCGTCCGGTGGTCCGACGCCTGATGACGGGCACGCCATGCCGCGGCGAGCCGGCCCTTGATCTGCTCCAGCGGTTGCGGGGGCATGTCGTCGGACCACGCGAACCGGTTGACCGAGTCGCGGACCGAGGCGAGCGCAGGATGCTCTGGCCCATTGACCACCTCCGACCGATCGCTCAACTCCCCGACCAGGGCGGACACGTCGACCTTCAGGGCGCGGGCAATCCGATCGAGCATATGGACACGCGGCGGCAGGATCCGATCGCTCTCCACGGCCTTGACCCACTCCGCACTTCTGCCCACCAGCCCGCCCAGCACAGCGCGGGTTTTACCCGAGCGCTCACGGTAGACCTTGAGTCGCTGCCCGAAGGTCAGCTTCGGCATCGGGTCCATCCCGACCCTCCTCGTAGGCATGAGCGCCGCCGGCCTGGTCGACCGCCGTTGCGCCCAACGCTACCCACCGGCTCCCCACCTCGTAACCCTTGGCGTCGCCGACAGGGCGGCCCATCAACTCATCGACCGCCCGGCGCTGAACCCTACCTACTCCGGTTGATGCGTTACATCGTGGCTTCAGTTGGTGCGTGACACTCCGTCGAGTCACTACCCTGTCCGGGATGAGCGATCAAGGCTGGTTGGCTGACACCCGGACCTCCTATGACACAGTCGCGGTCAGCTATGCCGACCAGGTGCGCGACGCTCTCGCTGGCGAGCTCTACCTACGAGGCAGCCTGGCGTTGTTCGCCGACATGGTTCACGCCGCCGGCGGCGGGTCGGTGGCGGACGTGGGCTGCGGACCAGGACACGTCACCGCCCACCTGCGCACGTTGGGCGTCGACGCCTTTGGCATCGACCTTTCACCCGCGATGGTCGAGGTGGCTCGGCGTGACCACCCCGGCCTGCGGTTCGAGGTGGGCTCGATGACGGACCTGGACCTCGCCGACGCCTCGGTTGCCGGCCTGCTCGCCTGGTGGTCGCTGATCCACGTCCCCGACGACGCGGTCTCCAGGGTTCTCGGCCACTTCCGGCGGGCGTTGCGTCCCGGCGGACCGCTGCTGCTCGGCTTTCACGTCGGCGACGAGTCGCGGCTGAAAACACAGGGCTACGGTGGCCACCCGATGAAGGTCCACGTCCACCGCCGCCAGCCTGGCCAAGTGGCAGCCTGGCTGCGCGATGCCGGATTCACGGTCGAGGCTCAGATGCTGCTCGATCTGGACGAGAGCGTTCCAGGGGCCGTCCTCTTCGCGCGCCGCCAGCCCTAGCTTGATCGCACCTTTGTTCCATACCGTTGGACCAGCACAGAGATCATCTAGGGGCCCAAATCATTGGACAATGAGTACATTCATGGCGATGGTTGGCGCCATGCAACAGGAGGAGATCTGGGACGTCGAGACCGCCCAGCGCTATGACACGCCGGGCACTCGTATGTTCGCGCCCGAGGTCTTGGGGCCGACCGTGGACCGTCTCGCCGAGCTTGCAGGCGGTGGACCGGCGCTCGAGTTCGCCATCGGAACCGGTCGCGTGGCGGTCCCGCTTGCCGAGCGAGGGGTACCCGTCACCGGCATCGAGCTGTCGCAGCCGATGATCGACCAACTGCGAACGAAGGTGGACGAAGCGACGATCCCAGTGATCGCCGGCGACATGGCGACTGCTGTCGCCCAGGGGAAGTACACCCTCGTCTACCTCGTCTACAACACGATCTCCAACCTGCTGACCCAAGCCGAGCAGGTGGCGTGCTTCCGCAACGCTGCCCGCCACCTCACACCCGGCGGCAGGTTCGTGATCGAACTCTGGGTGCCCGAGCTGCGCAAGCTCCCACCTGGTCAGCAGGCCATGGTGTGGCGTTCCGATCCCGGCTACATCGGTTTGGACACCTACGACGTTCTCCGCCAGCATGTTGTATCGCACCACTTCACGTTCGATGAGAGCAGACAGGCTCGGCTGACCCGCAGCCCGCACCGCTACATCTGGCCGTCCGAGCTCGACCTCATGGCTCAGTTGGCCGGGTTCGAGCTGGAGACCAGGCATGCGGACTGGGCCGGAGCCGATTTCACCGCGGAGTCGCGTTCCCACGTGTCCGTCTATCGCATCCCGCCGGACCACTAGCTTCTGCTGGCAACCCTTGACGTTGTCCGGCGTTGGGCCGCGATCCGCGAGCCACCCAGCGCCACCGTCACTCCCGGCTGCCCTGGATCCACCTCGGAGGGTGAGGTGAAGCCGGCCGCGTCACGTTATGGCGTGCTCGTTTTGTGCGCCATCTGGTCGCGCATGGGCGGGCAGGCCGGCGAGGTGCAAGCTTGAAACCGCAGGTCAGGACGTTCCGACCGGCATGGAGGTGCGGCCCCGGGCTCCGCAAACCATGATCCGGAGGACCCCATGGCCATGCCCGTCATCCGCTCCGTCACCGCCACACCGACCGTCGTACAGCCCGGACAGACCGCCCAGGTCGTCATCGACGCCCGCACGGTGACCTCCTACGACCTGACCACCACCGCCCCGGGAGTCTCGATCAGGCAGAACCCGGCGGCCCCGAACCGGTTCTCGGTCACCGTCCTGTCCGGGCGGACGACCGTCACCCTCACCGCCCGGGTCCGGGACGCCGCCGGCCGTACGGCGACCGCCACCACCAAGCTGACCGTGCCGCTGCTGGTCGGGATGAGCGCGCAGAAGGGCCTACGGACCCGGGAGATCGTCGCCGAGTACCCGGGCATCCGGTACATGCGGGACTTCGGCGCCGACAGCGCCGACGCCGACAACCTGCCCGAGCTGCCCCCGCTGAACGCCGGGAAGTTCGTCGACGCGCCAACCGCCGTGATGCACGTGTCCTGGAAGGACGACGTCGCACAGCTCGGCGGCTGGCTGGACGGGCTGAGCCGGCCGGTCTACCTCACCTGGTACCACGAGCCGATGGGTGACGTGGCGCCGGCGACGTACCGCGCCACCGCCGCCCGGGTGACGCAGATCGTGGCCGCCCACCCGAGGCGGCGCTACGTGCTGGGGCACGGCCCGATCGTCACCCGCTACTGGCTCGACGAGGGTGGCGGCAACCCCACCGACTGGGGCTACCCGGGCATGACCCACTACGGCATCGACTGCTACTCCCGGGACACCGGCTCCTACTGGACCCCGTTCCGGATGTTCGGCGTCGCGTTCGGCAAGGTCCGCGCGGCCTACCCCGGGACCCGGCTGCTGGTCCCCGAGTACGGTCTGGTTCGCACCACGACCGACAGCACCGGCGCGGGCCGGGCGAAGGCGATGCGCGATCACGTCACCTGGCTGCGCCAGCAGCCCAACGTCGACGCGATCGCCTACTGGAACAACTGGGCCGAGTACCAGATCAGCGGCCTGCCCCTGGAGTCGGACGCCTGGCGCGCCCTGCAGGCGACGTGACGCGGTCGGCGTCCCGGCGAGTGGCCGCAGCTCAGCCGCGCTCGACCGGATGCAGTCGGCCCCGGGCGACCAGCTCGATGGTGACCACGACCGCGACCGCCTCCACGGCCAGCAGGCCGACGAGCACGAACAGCTGTGTCACCCCGGCCGCGATCGGGCTCGCCCCACCGAGCAGCACCCCGACGAACGCGCCGGGCAGGGTCACCAGGCCGACCGTCCGGGTCTGGTCCAGTGCCGGGATCAACGCCTGCCCGGCCGCCGGCCGGCACACCAGGAGCACCGCGTCCCGCGGCAGCAGGCCCAGCGCCAGGGCGGCCTCCACCTCGCCGCGCCGGCCGATGAGCTCGTCGAGGGCGCGCCGACCCGCCAGCGACGTGGCGGTCATCGCCCCGCCGATCAGGATCCCCGCGACCGGGATGATCGCGATCCCGCGCAGCGGCACGAGCCCCGCCAGCAGCAACCCCGCCACTACCGTCAGGCTCCCGGCCACGATCGGCGCGGCGGCCCACCAGCCCCGCGCCCCACCGGTGATCCGCCGACCGGACGTGCCGGCGGCGACCGCGCACATCACGGCGACGAAACCGGCGGTGGCCCACAGCGACGCCACGAGGGCCGTGATCAACAGGGACACGGCCGCGAGCTGGATCGCGGCGCGGACGGCGGCCACCGCGATCTGCCGGCCATGCCCCAGCTTCCCGACCATCGCCACGGCCGCCGCCACGACGGTGAGCACGACCAGCGCGCCGCCCAGCCGAGGGCCGACCACCAGCATGGTTGATGACATGCCGTTCAGTCTCCGCCGTCCCAGCGTCCCGGCAGACCAGGGGACCACCCGATGTGGCGGGCCCCTCCCGCGCGGCCCGCGCCCGGGTCAGGCCGGCTTTCGGGCGACCAGGATGTCGCGGACGATCGACTGGTCGACCCGGTGCCGCAGCCCGAGGTACGGCTCCGCGTCCACCACCGTGAGACCGGCCTCGGCCAGCGGCTGCGCGGCGTCCTCCCGGCGCGCCACGTTGGTGTTCCAGGAGATGCCCACCGCCCCGCCGGGGCGCAGCAGCCGCGCCCACACCGGCGCGGCGGCGGTGAGCAGCGCCAGCGGATCCCGGGCCAGGCCCTGCTCCGCCGTCCGGCTGCCGTGCTGCACGCCGTACGGCGCGTCCGCCACCACCAGGTCGAACGTCTCCGGCCGGAAGAACTCGCCGGACCGGGTGGTGTCGGCGTTCACCACGTCCAGCAGCTGGATCCCGCCGGCCTTCTGCTCCTCCTTGGAGGGTGCCAGCTCGACCCGCAGCCGCCGCCCGACCACCTTCCGCTCGCGACGCACCGGCCCCGACTCCAGCACCCGGTGCTTGACCCGCTTGCGCTTGAGCCAGGTGGTGATGAACGCCTGGTACGCCTCGAAGTCCTTCTGGTCCCGGTCGACGCCGGCCGCGTCGAAGCCGTACATGATCGCCTGGTTGAGTGTGGTGCCGCGACCGCAGAGCGGGTCGAGCACCCGGAACCGCCGCTCCAACAGCTCGCCGGCCCAGGCCGAGGCGAGCAGGGTGACGTTCAGCAGCAGCTTGGTGAACTGCTCGTTGGTCTTGCCGACGTACTTCTGGATGGTGATGAGGTCGTCGTCGTAGCGGTCCAGCCGACGCAGCTCCACCGGGCGCAGCAGGTCGCCGACGAACTCGAACAGCGCGTACGCCGAGGAGAGGTTGCCCAGCAGCGCCGCGTCCCGCGCGTCCAGCCCGTCCGCCTCGAACGTCACGTAGCAGGCGCCGCCGATGGTCGCGGCGCCCAGCTCGCCGATCCGTCCGCCGAGCACCGAGCGGCCGAAGATGTCCAGCTCCGCCCGGGTGAGATCGACCGAGGACTGGGCGTACACCCGGTTGGCGGAGGGAAGGACCAACAGTCCGTAGCGAGTCATGATCCAGTGATCATCCCACAGGGCCGCGGGGAGCGAATTGCCAGGTCATCCGCCCCGACGGGCGCGGCAACGCCGGCCGCGACCGGCACCCCCACCCCGTGCGCGCCGGGCCACGGATGTCGGGTCCACCCGGGCCCTTCGCCTGCGGGCGGCCCGGGACGGCCCGGGCTCACCGGTCGAGCAGGTGGGCGTGCGCGGCGCGCAGCCGGGCCAG
>JAEVHO010000193.1 GCA_016802835.1 Micromonospora sp. ATA32
CGGTGGCGGCGGCGCGGTGGGGAGGGTCGGGTGCGTGCTCGTCGCTCCACCGGCCTGCACCGTGGGGCCGCTGTCCCGTGCCTCGACCGGCGACTCCCACGCGTCGGGTAGGCCCCCGTCGACGTACCCACCGAGCTGCCGCCGCTGGACGCGAAGGTGGGCTGGGTCGGTGGCGGCGGCGCGGTGGGGAGGGTCGGGTGCGTGCTCGTCGCTCCACCGGCCTGCACCGTGGGGCCGCTGTCCCGTGCCTCGACCGGCGACTCCCAGCGTGACGGCGCGGGGGCCGAGGTCCGCCACCGGTCCGACAGGGTGGCCGCCGCGGCGGTACACCCGACGCCGGCCATCGGCTCGGCCAGGCCGACCGGGGTCAGTGGCGTCTGCTCCACGGCCAGCGGCTGGCGCGGCCGGGCCAGCGCCTGGTCCCGCCCCCGGGCGGTCGGCAGCACCACGGTCGAGTTCGGCAGCGTCACCTGGGCGACCGTGCCACCCTCCACGTTGCGGCGCAGCTCCACCCGGATGCCGTACCGGGCGCCCAGCCGGCTCACCACGGCGAGACCCATCAGCCGGAACGCCGCGACGTCGACGCTGGGCGGGGCGGCCAGCCGTCGGTTCAGCGAGTCCACCTGCTCGTCGCTGAGGCCGAGACCCCGGTCCTCCACCTGGATCAGCACGTAGTCGCGGATCCGCCGGCCGTCGGCCACCACGGTGGTGTTCGGCGGGGAGAACCGGGTGGCGTTGTCGAGCAGCTCGGCCACCAGCCGGACGACGTCGTTGACGGCGTGCGCCGCGACCGAGACGTCGGTGTCTACGGTGCCGAACTCGATCCGGTTGTAGAGCTCGACCTCGGACTGGGCGGCCCGCAGCACGTCGACGAGGAGGGCGTCGTCGCGGCGCGGCACGGCCGAGTCGGCGCCGGCCAGGACCAGCAGGTTCTCGTCGTTGCGGCGCATCCGGGTGGCCAGGTGGTCTAGCTCGAAGAGCTGGGCGAGCCGCTTCGGGTCCTCCTCGCTGCGCTCGATCGTGTCCAGCTCGCCGATCATCCGGTCGACCAGGGTCTGACTGCGCCGGGCCAGGTTGAGGAACATCGCCGAGACGCTGGTACGCAGCGCTGCCTGTTCGGCCGCCACCCGGACCGCCTCGCGGTGGACCACGTTGAAGGCCAGCGCGACCTGGCCCACCTCGTCCCGGTTGGTGAGCTGAATCGGGTCGTGGACCTGCCGGACGATCTCGTCCACCCCGCCGTCGCCGATGCTGCCCATCTTCTGCAGCCGGGCGACCGCGTCCGGGAGGTCATGGTTGGCCACCGAGAGGGCGCCCTCCCGCAGCCGGCGCAGCGAGTGGTTGAGCGAGCGGGCCAGCACCACGGCCAGCGTCACCGCGATGATCAGGGTGAGCAGCACCAGCACCGTCTCGATGACGGCCTGCCGGATGACGTTCGCGCGGGCCTGGTCGGCCTCGTCGAGCAGGCGGTCCTGGAGCTGGACCTCGGCCCACCGCATCAGGTCGTGGACCGCGCCGATCGAGGCCGCGGCGTCCTGCGCGTTGACCAGCAGGCGCTGCCCCACCGACCGGGTCAGGTCCGCCGCCGTCCGGTCCGCGAGCACCACGGCGTCGCCGGAGACCGTGCTGTCGACCAGCGCGCGCTGGGTCGGGTCGGCGGCCAGCGAGAAGGCGAGCAGGGCCTCCTGCTGGCTGGTCAGGGTCGCGACGAACGAGGAGTACTGCTCCTCGTCGAGACGCCCCCCGCTCAGGGCGGTGAAGGCGACCGCCTCCTCCTCGGCAACCGCAGCCTTGGCCCGGGCGAACGAGGCGGCGGCGCGCCGGGAGTCCGCGAGGTTCTCCTGGCCGGGGAGCTGGGCCAGTACGTCGCCGTAGGAGGCCAGGTCGGTGAGGATGACGCCGTAGCGCAGCACCGCCTCGGCCACCGGCATCTGCTCGCGGTCCAGCACCTCCTGCCGGGTGCCGCTCAGCGTGGCCAGGTGGTCGTCGATGACCGTGAGTCGGTCGCCCACCCCCGGAGGCACGTCGCCGATCTGCCTGCGCTCCTCGTTGTACGCCGCGATCCGCTCGTCGGTGCTGCGGACCCGCAGGTTGTACGCGTCGGCCTTCTGCGCCGGCAGGGCGAGGTAGCTGGCCGCCGCCATCCGTTCCTTGTGCAGGTCCTGTCCGAGGGCGGAGACGTCGAGGGAGAGCGCGGTGAGGGAGCGGATCCGGCTGGCGTCGGCAGCGCCCTGGCCGACGTCGATCAGCCGGATGGTGGCGAGCGCGATGACCGCGGCGACCGGCACCACGAGGATCAGCGCAAGTTTGGACCGGATCCGCGCGTCCCGCAGTCGGGGCAGCCGGCCGCGGCGCCTCCGCGCGCCGGCGTTGCCGCTGTCGGGCAGGCTCGTAGGTCCGGTGCTCACGACATCGCCTCCGTCGTTTGTTCCACGCCTGACCCGCCGAGCCGTGCCCGGGACGGACAGCGCCACGCGCGGCACGGCCGCGATTTCATCAGACGAGATCGGTTTTGGGAAGCCGCAGTGGGACACGAAAGGGTCGGAGCCCACTGAATCCGCGAACCGGTCAACTAATACCTTCATTTCTCCATGCCCTCTGAACAGGGCATGTCACTCCAGAGTGGTCAGCCACTCATTGGCAGTGAGGGTTTGCAAGCGTCTGGTTTCTCCACCATGTGGGATGAGTTTCCCAGAAAGTCGGCCCGGCCCCGCGCTTGACCGCGGGGCCCGGCATTGGCAAGGTTTTGCAGGCTTCGCGCACACCGTACGGCAGGCAATCCCGATCCTCTACTGAGGACGGACAAGCGGCGGTGATCGGGCCTGTCCCGCCCCGCACCTGGAGGACTGAGTTGAGCCCCATCCGCTCCGTGACCATCGCGGCGCTCGCATCGGCGGTCCTGGCCACCACGCTCACCGGCTGCCAGTTCGGTGCGGGGCAGCAGGACGAAAGCCGGATCGTGATCGCCGCCGACCTCGAACTGTCCGGCGCGGCGGCACCGGCCGGCAAGGCGTACCAGCGGGCGCTGGAACTGAAGATCGCCCAGCTGAACTCCTCGGGAGCACTGGCCGCCCGCAAGATTGAGCTTGTCGTGAAGGACAACCGCTCCGACGCCAGTGAGTCGTTGCGCAACATCGGCGACTTCAGCAACGATTCCCGGGTCAGCGCGATCATCATGGGCGGCTGTAACGAATGCGCGGTCGGCGCGGTCCGTACCATCAACGAGAAGCGCATTCCGACCATCGCACTGGCCGCGTCGAGCGCCGTGTCCAGCCCGGTCGCCGATCGTCGGTACGTCTTCAAGCTCGCACCCAATGCGGCCGACAGCGCGGCCACGCTGACCACGGAGCTGCGCCGGCAGGGAATACGTCGGGTGGCCGTGCTGCACAGCGACGACGACTACGGCCGGGAGGGGCTCACCCTGCTGCGCGGCGAGTTCGCCAAGGCCGGCCTGCGGCTCGTCCGGTACGAGGCGGCCCGCAACACCGACACCGACGTCAGCTCGCCGGTCCGTTCACTGACCGCCGCCAAGCCCGACGCGCTGGTCGTGTGGACGCCGGCGGAGCAGGCCGCGCTCGCCGCCGACAGCGCGCGGCAGGCCAGCTTCGGCGGACGGATCTTCTTCGACGCCGCAGCGGCCGGTGATCTCTTCCTCGGCGCCGCCGCCCGGTCGACCGATCGGGCGACCCTGATCTTCACCCAGACCATGGTGATCGACGACGTCATCGCCACCACCCCGGCGAAGGCGCGCGGCGGCAGTGGTTCCAGGCCTACACCGCCCGCTTCGGCAGCTACAACGGCTCCTCCTCATTCGCCGCGGACGCCGTGCAGCTCATCGCGGACGCGGAACAGCGCGCCGGCGGGCCGGCCGGCCAGGTCCACCGGGACGGCATCCGCGACGTGCTGGAGACCTCGCAGATGGACGGCCTCTCCGGGCCGATCAGGATCACCCCCGACAACCACTCCGGCCTGATGCCGCAGGCGCTCACCACCCTGGTCGCCCGGGGCGGCCGCTGGCGGCTGGCCGGCTGACCGTGGGCGGCAGATCTGTGGTCGACGGTCGACGTCGAGTTATCGGGCCGAGGTGGTTTCCCGGACCCAGGGCAGGGCCAGCCGTTCGACCAGCACCAGGGCCGAGTAGAGCAGGATGCTCACCAACGCCACCAGCATGATCGCCGCCCAGGCGGTCGCGGTGTCGCCGATGCCGGCATACTGCGTGATCACGTAGCCGAGCCCGCTCTCGCCGGCCTGGAACTCGCCGATCACCGCGCCGATCGCGGCCAGCGGCATGGCGGCCTTGAGCCCGACGAAGATCTGCGGCAGCGCGGCCGGGAACCGCACCTTGCGGAACGCCTGCCACCGGGAGGCGTTCCACGACCGGACCAGCTCGGCCAGGTCGGTCGGCGTGGTCGTCAACCCGGTCGCCGTGGAGAGCACGATCGGGAAGAAGCACAGCAGGAACACCATGGTCAGGATCGGCTTCTGACCCCAGCCGAGCGCCACCACCAGCAGCGGACCCAGCGTGATCTTGGGAACCGCGTTCACCGCGACCAGCAGCGGGGTGAACATCCGCTCGACGGTCCGCGACGCGGCGAGCGAGAGGCCGATCAGCACGCCGGCCGCCGCCGAGAGCGCGAAGCCGATCAGGATCTCCAGCATCGTGTCCCAGGTGTGCTCCAGCATCCGGTCGGGCTTGTCGAGGAACGCGCTGAACACCGAGCCGGGGGTGGGCAACGCGGCCGGGTGGACCAGTTCCAGCCGGGCCGCGAGCCACCACACGCCGAAGGCGACCAGCAGGCCGGCCGCGGGCAGCAGCGCCGGTCCGGCGCCCGCACGGAGGCCGGCGGCGACACCCTTTCCGGGTACGGGGTCCGAGGGCCGGGACGCCACCACCGGCTCCGGCGACCGCACGTCGGTCATTTTTCCTCCCAGGTCACGCGGCACGGGGCCGACGCGGAACGGGGGTACGCCCCGCCGGTGTCCGGCGGCGCGTACCCCCATGACAACGATCGGACCGGTCAGGCCTTCGGCGCGAGGCTGAAGTCGATGATCTGGTCAGGGGTGAGGTTCTGCTTGAGCGCGCCGGCCCCCTGCAGGATGGCGATGCTCTTGGCGACCCGGCCGCTGTCCAGGGTGCCGATCGCGGTGCCGGAGTTGCTGGACCGGACATACCCGGCCATCAGCTGCAGCTCGGCGGCGGCCGCGGCCGGGTTGGTGGCGTCGACGTTCTTCTTCAGCAGGTCGGCCGCCTCCTGCGGGTTGGCGAGGCTGTACTCCAGGCCCTTGATCAGCGCGGCGGAGAAGCGCTTGACCATGTCCGGCTTCTCCTTCGCGATCTTGGTGGAGGTGACCAGCACGTTGCCGTAGAGGTCCTGCATCACGTTGCTGTACGGCAGCATGACCGCCTTCTTCTTGGTGACCGCCTCGATGGTGGGCTGGCCGACCACGAACTGGCCGATGCCGTCGACCGAGCCGGAGGCGAGCGTGCCCATCAGGGTCTGCGCCTCACCGTTGACCCAGGTCACCTTGCTCGCGTCCACGCCGGCGAGCCGGGCGTACGTCGGGAAGAGGTTGCGGACCACGGAGCCGGGGGTGTCGGCGAGCTTCTTGCCCTCGAGGTCCTTCGGCGAGGCGATGCCCTTGCCCTCGACGGTCGCGATGGCGGTCATCGTGCGCTGCTGGATCGCCGCCACGGCGACGAAGTCCTTGGCCTGGCCGTTGCCGAGCTGGAGCAGGCCACCGGTCAGGTCGATCGGGCCGAAGTCGGCCTGGCCGCCGACGATGGTCTGGATGACCGCGCCGGTGCCCTGGCCCGGCTTTATCTCCACGTCGAAGCCGGCATCCCTGAAGAAGCCCTTCTCCTTCGCCACCCAGGCGTAGGAGTCCCGACCGAAGTTGCCGAAGGAGGTGAGGTAGGTCACCTTCTCCAGCGCCTTGCCGTCACCGCCCTTTGCGGCCTCGGACGAGTCGGAGCCGCTGCTGCACGCGGACACCAGGGCGAGGGCGGTGGCCAGCGCGGCCGCGGCGACCGTACGGGTCAGCCTTTTCATCTGTGCACCATGTCCTTTCCGACCGGGGGCCGGGGCCTCCCGGAAGGTCGTCGAACGTCGACGGCGTCGGCGGGGGGAGCCGACAGCTCCGTCCTGAGGGGACTCTTCGCGGGCACAGCGTACGAGAAATCCACCTTTGGGACGCCAGGTGTATCGGGTTACGGAACGGAAACGAACTCATGTCCACCCCGGACGTGCCAAAGAGGCACCATCCGGATACCCTTGCCGGCGACCTGATCGACCACTCAGGGAGGCTCGGCGGAGATGATCCGACTGTCCGGAGTGTCCCGTACCTTCGACGGCCGTTCCGGGCGGGTCGAGGCGCTGCGCGGCATCGATCTCGACGTCGGCGAGGGCGAGTTCGTCGCCGTGCTGGGCCGGTCCGGCTGCGGCAAGTCCACCCTGCTGCGGATGATCGCCGGACTGCTGCCGGTCACCGAGGGCGAGATCACCGTCGCCGGTACGCCGATCACCCGGCCCCGGCGCGACATCGCCATGCTGTTCCAGCGGCCGGCCCTGCTGCCCTGGCGTACGGTGCTGGACAACGTCCTGCTGCCGGTGGAGATCTTCGGCTGGAGCCGGGCGAAGCATCGGGAGCGCGCCCGGCAACTGCTGGAGATGGCCGGCCTGGGCGGCTTCGAGAAGCGGCTGCCGCACGAGCTGTCCGGCGGCATGCAGCAGCGGGTGTCGCTGTGCCGGTCGCTCGTCGGCGAGCCCCGGGTGATGCTGATGGACGAGCCGTTCTCCGCGCTCGACGCGCTCACCCGGGAGGAGCTCTCCGGCGAGCTGCAGCGGGTGCACATGGAGACCAGGGCCACCATCGTCTTCGTCACCCACTCGATCGACGAGGCCGTGCTGCTGGCCGACCGGGTGGTGGTGCTCAGTCCACGCCCGGGCCGGATCCGCAAAGTGGTCGAGGTGGAGATCCCCCGGCCGCGGACCCTCGGCCGCAACGCCCACCTGGCCGACGTGGCCCGGGTCAGCGCCGATCTGCACGAGCTGCTGATGGAACGCGAGGGCAGCACGCCGGACGAGCCGGCGCGGGCCGGCGGAGCGGACCAGCCGGCGCCGGCCGGCAGCGGGGGGCGGTGAGCATGCGGGTCGCGGTCTTCACCGAGCCGCACCGGGGAGCCAGCTACGACGACCAGCTGCGCTTCGCCCGGCTCGTCGAGGCGGGCGGGTTCGACGGCTTCTTCCGGGCCGACCACTACCAGTCGATGGGCGCGGACCCCGGGCTGCCCGGTCCGACCGACGCCTGGCTGACCCTGGCCGCGCTGGCCCGGGAGACCTCCCGGATCCGGCTGGGCACGCTGGTCACCTCGGCGACCTTCCGGCTGCCCGGCCCGCTGGCCGTGATGGTGGCCCAGGTCGACCAGATGAGCGGCGGCCGGGTCGAGCTGGGCATCGGCGCCGGCTGGTACGAACGCGAGCACACCTCGTACGGCATCCCCTTCCCCGCCGTCGGTGAGCGCTTCGACCGGCTGGCCGAGCAGCTCGAGGTGATCAGCGGGCTGTGGCGGACCCAGGCCGGCGGGACCTACAGCTTCACCGGCGACCACTACCGCCTCGTGGACGCGCCGGCACTGCCCAGGCCGGTGCAGGTGCCCGGGCCGCCGATCATCGTCGGCGGGCGAGGCCCGAAGCGCACGCCCGAGCTGGCCGCCCGGTACGCGGACGAGTTCAACATGCCGTTCAAGAGCGTCGAGGAGACCGCCGGGGCGTACGAGCGGGTCCGGGAGGCATGCGACCGTACCGGCCGGGCCGACCGCGGGCGGGCGCCGCTGGTGCTCTCCGCCGGGATCGTGGTGGCGATCGGGCGCACCGACGCCGAGGCGCGGCGCCGGGCGGCCCCGCTGCACGTCAAGAGCGCCCTGCCGCCGGAGGACCCGGTGGTCGGCTCGCCCACGCAGCTGGTCGACCGGCTCGGTGAGTTCGCCGCGATCGGCGCCACCCGGGTGCACCTGCGACTGATCGACTTCGCCGACCTCGACCACCTGGAGCTCATCGCCGCCGAGGTGCTCCCCCAACTGGACGGAACCCGATGACCGACCTCTCCCAGGACCTCGAACTCGGCCCGGTCGGGCAGGAGATCGTCTTCGAGAACGACCGGGTCCGGGTCTGGCACATCCGGCTCGAGCCGGGCGAGCGGCAGCCGCTGCACCGTCACGACCACCCCTACCTGGTGATTGCGGTGCGAGGTGCGAAGAACGTGGTGCAGACGATCGACGGCACTCGGATCGACGCGGACGAACCGACCGGCGGGGTGGTCTACCGTGAACCGGGCGCCGTCCACATGCTCACCAATGTCGGGGATACGACGTACCTCGCACGCCTGGTCGAGCTGAAGTAGTCCCAGCCGGGACGCGCCGCCGCGCCGCGCTGCGCCAAGGTGGCGATCGGGCGCACCGCGCCGTAACGTGCCCGACATGGCCATTCGGACGTGGGGCAGACTGCTGCTCACGGCGCTCGGGGTGAGCGTGCTGGCGGGGGCCGGCCAGCTCGGCATCGCGTACGGGTTCGGCATCGTCCGCCTCACCGACTCCTTCGCCGGCGCCACCGCAAACCGGTGCGGCCCAGCTCGTCTGGGTGGGCTGGTTCGCGGCGATCGCCGCTGTCGTCGGCGCGGTCCTCACCGAACGCCTCTTCCGCCGGGAGGATCTCCCGGCGAACGCCACGACGCAGTTGTCGGTCGCCGCGGCGGCCGCGCTCGGCGCTACGGTCGTCGCACCCCTGTCCATGCAGCCCGCCCGCGCCGCCCAGTTCGCCTCGATCGACCCGGTGTGGGCGGTCGGCATCTGCGCGATTCTCGGTGCGGTGGTCGGCGCCGGCGCCGCGCTCGCCGTGCTGCTCCGCCCGCCGCTGGGCTGGAACGTGGCCCTGACGGCCGGCACGATCTGGCTGATCGCGCTGATCTCCGTCGTACCGTCGCTGGCGACCACCGGGCCATTGCCGACCGTACGCCTCGGCGTCCTGGAACCGTCCTGGCTCGACCGCGAGGCGGCGCAGCGGCTGGCCATGCTGATCCTGCCGGCGGTGGGGCTGCTGGCCGCGCGGCGTCCGGGGCGCTGGCCCGCGTGCGCGGTCACCTCGCGCTGGTCGGCGCGCCTGCGGAGTCGCCGGGCCGGCGCTGATCGCCTTCGCCTACCTGACCGCCGGTCCCGGCAGCGCGGTCGACCGTTACCAGACCGCGCCGTACTACGCTGCCCTGATCGCGGTGGCCCTCGGGGTGCTCGGCTCGACCGCCGCCACGCTGGTGCGCTGGCCGCTGGTCGCTGGCCATGCCCCCGGCGGACGCGATCGAGCCGACCGACATCCTCCGCCCCCCTGCCCACCGGCCCGGCACCGATCGGTGCGACCACCACCGGGAGCCCGGCCGACGGCGGAACCCCGGGTGACGAGCCGGGCTCCGTCGACCTGATCCGCCCTCGGACCGACGCCGTCGATCCGGCCAGCGGCGTCGGCGGCCCCCGACGCGACCCGTTCCAGGACAACCGGGGTGACCGGCTCGGTGGCACCGCGACACCACACACCGTGCCGGCGCACTGGGACTGGCCGCCGGCCTCCGGCACCGGCAGCCCCGTGCCGACCGGCCCGTCGCTGGCACCGTTGACAGTGCCGAGCGTCGCCGGACCACCCGGCCCCGGGACGAGGACCGGACGGCCGTCGATCCGGCCAGCGGCGTCGGCGGCCCCCGACGCGACCCGTTCCAGGACAACCGGGGTGACCGGCTCGGTGGCACCGCGACACCACACACCGTG
>JAEVHO010000194.1 GCA_016802835.1 Micromonospora sp. ATA32
TCGTCGTACGGGTTCGGGAAGCGGACCATCCGCTCGTGCCCTCGGGTCGCACCCCGAGGGCCACCGAGCCCACCCGCGGTGTTGACCACCGCACTGCCGTGTCCGCGTCGTCGTACGGGTTCGGGAAGCGGACCATCCGCTCGTGCCCTCGGGTCGCACCCCGAGGGCCACCGAGCCCACCCGCGGTGTTGACCACCGCACTGCCGACCGGCAGGCCGGCTGCCGAGTCGTTCATCGGCTCCAGCACCGCGCCGCCGCCGGGCAACGCCACCCGCACCGGGAACTGGCCGAGCACCGAGTCGCGGGCCGCCGGCCCGGTGCCGATACCGAGGTCGCCCTCGCCGGCCAGGATCAGATGGATCCCGTACGCCCGAGCGGTCCGCGCCAGCGCGTCCAACCGGGCCAGCGCCTCGGTGGCGAGCCGGTCCCGGCCGGCCAGGAGCAGCGGGAAGTTGTCGACCACGCAGACGATCCGGGGCAGCGCCTGGTGCTGCCGCAGCTCGGCGAAGCGCTGCCCGCCGGCCCGTAGCCCGGCCTCCTCGCGACGGCGTACCTCCGCCTCGAGCTGGCCGAGCAGGTCCAGCACGTACTCCCGGTCGGCCGCCATCGCGGCGGCCCGGACCTGCGGGACCCAGGACCGGTCCCGCTCGGTCTGCAGGAACTCCACGAAGGACTCCCCGCCGCCGAGGTCGACCAGGTAGAGGGCCAGCTCGTCGGGGCCGTATCGGGCCGCGAGGCCGAGTAGCACGTTGGTCAGGAAGGCGGACCGGCCGGTGACCGACCGGCCGCTGACCAACCAGTGCGGGGTGAACTCGGTGAAGCCGACGGTGACCGCTCGGCCGCCGGCGTTCCCGACGGTGGTGGAGATGCCCTCCGCCGAACTCGCCTCCCACAACCCGTCGCCGCTCTCCGGCAGCAGATCGGTCAGGGCCAGCCGCGACCCGGCCTCCGCCTGCTCGGCGAGGCGGCGGCAGACCGTGTCCACGAGTTCCGGTGCCGGGTCCTCGTCGACGAAGACCGGGCAGTTCAACCCGCCCGGCGACTCGCCTCCGGGGCCGCCGAACGAACCTCCCGGCGGATCACCCAACAGGGCGTACGCGTTGCGCAGGGCGAGCGTGGTCGCCTGCGGGAGGGCCGGGCGGGCGGCGTACGGGCCGGGTGGTGGCCAGCCGGCGACCACCAGGTGCAGCCCGGCCTCCCGGCCCTGCTCGGCCAGCGCCTCGATCCGGGCCAGATCGGTCGGACCGGTCAGCTCGGGCAGGGTGGCGATCACCAGCAGCAGCGTGCGGTCATGCCGGCGAGACCGGCCGCTGCCGGGCGCCACCCACTGCTCGGCCTCGGTGAGCACCCCCCGCAGCCCGGCCACGTCGACCGCCGGCGGCGGCAGCAAGCCGGCGTCGGCCAGGGCCGCGAACGGCGCGAAGGTGTCGCCCGGCCCAGTGCCGTCGACCGCGCGGACCAGCAGGCAGCCGGCCGGCGTCGCGGCGAGCAACCGGAGCAGGACCGCCCGGACCAGCCCGGCCACCCGGGCGTCGCGGGCGTCGAAGTCCACGCTCAGGTGGCCGCTGCCCAGCAGCGGCACCAGCGCGGGGAAACGTGCGTCGTCCAGCGGTGCCGCGGTTCCGACCCGGACGAAGGGCGGTGGACCATCGCCGGACGGCGTCCGCGGGTCGATTGTCCCCAGGGGAGCGCCCGACCAGCCCGGCGCCAGCATGGCCGCGGCCGTCCGCAACCGGTCCGCCAGCTCGTACTGCCGGCGCTGGTCGGCGGGCGCGGGGCGGGTCTCGTCCAGGATGCCGGCAGCGGCCGCCGCGGTGGCGGCTGCCCGCCGGTGCAGGGCGGCGGAGCGGTTGGTACGTGCCTTCGGACCGGCCACCGCGTCCACCTCTCTTCCCGAGGTTGGCAACTCCTCCCCGAGCAGAGACGGTAACCCAGGTGGGGGCCCTCCTAGGGGATGCGCGGCGGCGGTGCGCCGGACTTGTCGCAGATGGACCCGAGCTCTCACCGGCGAGGGACCGCTCTGTCACGATCCGCTGCATCGGGGGCATTGGGTACGAGGCGCCCAGCCGATAGCCTCAGGGGGTGGAACCAGTGCCGCCCCCCGCCGGTTCCCAGGTGTCCCGAGTACCGGCGCAACGGATCCCGCCGGACCAGTTCGCGCCGCCGCCCGCGGCGCCCGCCCCGGTACGCCCCCGCCGCTCGCTGCGGACCGTCCTCACCGTGGTCGCCGGGGTGCTCGCCCTGCTCTGCGTCGGCGGAGCGGTGGTCGGCTTCGTCCTCTACGACCGGGCCACCGCCCCCGATCGCAGCGCCCCGGACGTGGTGGTCGTCAACTACCTACAGGCAACGCTCGTCGCGCGAGATGACACAAAAGCCGATCTCTATTCCTGCGACCGCCCGCTGCCAGCGATTGAGGGCTTCCGGGATCAGATGGTGAGCCGGGAGCGCGAGTTGGACGTTGCGTTCTCGATCAACATCGAGAACGTGGCGGTGTCGAAGAGTGGACCGTCGAATGCAACCGTGTTCGCTGTGATCAGAAGAAGTGCCTCAATTGACGGGGTCCAGCAGAGCCTCACCGACAGTTGGCGCTTCGACGTTGTCGATCAGAACGGATGGCGGGTCTGCTCCGCTCAGCCTGCCTGAGTAGTTATTCGACCCAGAGCAGGTGGACCGGCACCTCCAGGGTCGTCGGCGGTTGGCCCCGCCAGGCCCAGCGGTACCACTCCAGCTCCGGGGTCACCCGGACGCAGATGTCGCCGTCCGTGCCCGAGTAGGTCTCGGTCACCGCGCGCAGGTCGCGCTGCTCGACCGAGTCGGCGACGTGCACCACCCGCCGACCGGTCACCGCGTCGGCCTCGAAGACCGGGGTCGGCACCCGGTGGGTCGGCGTGTCCAGGGATACCAGTCGGACGCCGGACCGACGGGACGCGGCGCCCGACGTCGGGCCGGCGGCCACCTTCTCCACCCAGACCCGTTCCACCGGGATCAGTGGCGCGAAGACCTCGACCTGCTCGGACTCGGCGCGGTACCACTCGTGTTCGGGGATGACCGGGACGTACGTCCGGCTGCCCTGCACCACCCGCTCGTCGGCCCGCAGGTCGCCCCGCCACCCCAGGCCGGGCAGGCGACCAGCACCCGCTGGCCGCGCAGCTCCACCCGTCCGGTGGCGGGCACGATCTCGATCGGGCGCGGTGGCAGCGGCGCCCAGTCGGGCTGATCCGCGAAGGGGTCGGGAAGGGGCCCGGTCATGGTCCGGTGGACCTCATGCCGTGCCGTCCAGCGGCGCGCCCCGCTGCCGCATGAACGGCACCGGGTTGATCGCGCCCCGGCTGGACCGGTCACCCGCGACGTGCACCTCGAAGTGCAGGTGGGGGCCGGACGAGTTGCCGCTGCTGCCGACCCGGCCGATCACCTCGCCGGCCTGGACCAGCTGGCCGGGCCGAACGAGCGGTCGCTCCACCATGTGGCAGTAGCGGGTGATGTTGCCGCCGGGGTGCAGCATGTCCACGAACCAGCCGCAGCCGCCCTTGCCGGGATAGCCGTCCCGGTCGCAGTCGAGGCGTCCCCGGTGGTCCGGGTCGCAGCGGGCCACCAGCACCCGGCCGGTCGCCGCCGCGTGGATCGGGGTGACCCGCTTGGGCGCGGCGATGTCGACCCCGTCGTGGCCAGGACGCCGGCCGTCCGAAAGCCGGAGCCGACCCGACCGGGGATCGGGGCGGTCCAGCCCGAGGCGGCGATCTGGGCGCCGGAGGCCGCGTCGCAGACCGCTCGGCCGGCGATCTGCACCGTCCGGGCCGCGCCGCCGGCCAGCGCGTCGACGATCCGGCTGGCCAGCTCCTCGTGCCTGGCGTAGGCGTCGGGGTAGGCGCTGACCTGGACGCGCTGGGCCACCACGGTCACCGGCCGCTGTTGCCAGGCCGGCACCTGGATCATCTTCTCGTAGAACCTACGGGCCGCGTAGGAGGGCGTCAGGCGCTCGGAGACGCTGCCCCAGCTGGGCCTCTGCTGGAACAGGCCAAGCGAGTCGTGGTCGGCGCGACCCCCTCGTGCGGCAGGGCCAGGGACGCCGGCACCGTGCTGTTGGCGAGGTTCCGCAAGGCCGACTCCTGCATCGCGGTCGCGAGCGCGACCACCCAGCCGCGGGCCGGCACCTCCATGTCCTGGCCGACCTTGATGATGACGGCGGCATTGCGGAGCTGACCGTCGCCGTACTCGGCGAACCGCGGCATGTCACCGGTGATGCTGACCTTCTGCCCGAGGGTGCAGTCCTGTCCGGCAAGAGTCACTGGATCCTTCTGGTCGCCACCGAGCTCGGTGAGGAAGAACCCGGCCGCGCCGCCGCCGCAGCACAGCAGCGCGAGCGTCGCCGTCAGCGCTGCGGCCAACGCACCGAGCCGGAACGGCCCGCGACGGGGCGGGGCGCCGGCAACCCGAGGCTCGTCACTCATCCCGCTCCCAGTCCACCGCGTCCACCAACCACCGACCGTTGGGTGCCACCAGTTCCAGCCGGAGCCGTCCCGCGTCGAGCGGGACCAGAACCTCGACGAAGGACTCGGTCCGTGGCCGAAGGGTCGGCTCGCCGACGACCCGCTCCGCGGGGACTCCTGCCGGCTCGGCGCCGGTCAGCTTCTCGGTCAGCGCCGGGGTTGACAGCGGGCGCATGCCGGCCTGCCACCGGTCGGCGTCGACCTCCGGGCCGCCGAGCCAGGCGGCGGCGAATCGGTTTGCCGTCTGCTCCGGCGTCAGCCCACCCGGGCTCGTCCTCGGCGCGGGCGGGGCCGCGGTGGCGATTGCGCCGTCGTCACCCTCGTCCGGGTCGACCGTGGTGATCGGTCGGCTGGGCCGGTTGCTCAGCCCGGCCGTGGAATCGACCGGGCCGGAGATCAGGCGTGCCGCGCCGATCACCCCGAAGACCAGCACGGCGATGGCGAGCGCGATGCCGAACCGGGACCGCAGCACCCGGGTGAACAGGAACTCCACCGCCCTGCGCATCGCCGTCACCGCGCCTCTGAGCGCACCCGCGGGGTGGGGTTGGCCGGTGCGCGTTCGGCCGAGTCGGGGCGGTAGATGGCGAAGGAGGGGCTCTCCTCCGGCACGTCCGGTTCGGTCCAGCTGGCCGGCTGCCGCCGGGGACGCGATGCGACGGGACGTGCGCCACTCCGCCGCTCGTCCGGCCCGCTCACCTCGTCCGCGCGCTCCTGGCCGTCCGGGCGCTGCCGTTCGCCACCCGTGCTGCTCCGGGAGTGGGACGGGTCCTCGTGCCGGGCTTCCGGTCGCAGGCTGGTCCGTTCGAGCGCCACTCCGCGTCGCCGGCCGATCGCGGGTTCGGCTGTGCCGCCGGGCTCCACCACGTCGAGCCGCGCCGCGACCCGGACGTCGCGGAAGAACCGACGATGCCAGGAGCCGGCCGAGCTGACCGCCTCGCTGCTGTCCTTGCCGCCGAGCTGGGTGATCCGGCGGTAGGGGCGCAACAGCAGCCAACCGACCACGCCGCAGAGCCAGACCAGCACCACCTGGAGCCAGCCCGGCAGGGTGGCCGTGTTCATGATGAGATCCACCGCGAAGAGGTAGATCGCCGAGCCGGTGCCGAAGATCGCGATGTTGAAGACCGCGGCGACCACCGCGTTCGCCAGGCGGCGCAGCCCGGCGCTGGCCGGACGCATCAGGCCGATGGTGCCGAGGATGGGTGCCGCGATCACTGCCCAACGGAAGATCAGGAAGCCGAGCAGGACCAGCAGCGAGGCGGTGAGATCGAACATCGCGAAGAGCACGGAGGCCAGCATCGCGATGAACCCGGCGCCGACCCGGTCCATGTCCCGGACGCCCTGCAGGTACTCGTACGCCTCCGGGTCCTCGGTCTTGATCTGCTCGGCGACCTTCATCCACTGTTGCTGTTTTGCCTTGATGGTCGCCGGTCGGGTGGCGGGGTTCGCCCGGGTGGACTGGGCTTCGCCCCAGGTCAATGACCGCGCGTCGTAAAGCGCGGGGCCGTACTTCTTCGCCGTCTCGCTGTCGGCCGAGCCGAGCACTCCGCGCAGCCAGTTTCGATAGAGCATGGTCTCAGTGGCGGTATCGCTGGCGCGAACGGCGGGCGGGCGCAGGTCCTTGCAACGGTCCGGGTTGGGATCGATACACCGGCCGGGAGCGGGGTCCTTCGACTGCGGCCCGACGGCGTCGTGAACCACGCTGAGCGTGGTGACCAGCGTGCCGTCGGCGAGGTTGGCCGACTTGACCGGCCAGGCGGCGAGGGCGGTGACCGCCACCATGACCAGCAGGGCCCAGCCCGCCGTGGTCATCGCGTTGCTCATGTCGGACTGCCGGGACCGCCAGAGCAGGTAGAGGCCGACGACGCAGAGCGTGATGATGCCGAAGACGCTGAAGACCTTCTTGTAGACGGCCTTGGTCGCCTGGTCGACCAGCGGGTCGGCCCAGCCCCACATCGACTCCGGATCCCAGGCACGTTCACGGAGAGCGTTTGATGCGCCTATAACTGCCGTGGCGATCATAAACTCACCGTTTGCAACGGTCGTGGTGAACTTGTAGTCCGGATGCAGCACTGATGATGCGCAGCCGCCGTCCACGTCGTATGTGGTGTAGTTGTATCCGGCGTATCCGTACAGACTGTAGCGGCCGACCACTCCGCTTCCCGATGCCGCAGGCGGCGCGCTGGCGAACCAGCCGGCCAGACCAGCGTCTGGTGTTCCAGGCGTCGGCGGTTCAAGACACTCGGCACGGGCGGCGGAAACATCCTGGAGCTTTGCCACGCAGGCGCGGAAGTCGGCCTGCCACTCCTTGGTGCTGCACAACTCGGCCCGGGCCTGGGCGGCCGACGGTGCAGCCGAGGCCGGCGTGGCGCCGAGCACCGGCCAGGCGATGGTGGCCACGGCGAGTATGCCGAGCGCGAGGAGGAGCGCCGCGATCCGTGCCCGGGCCCTCGCCATGTCATGCCTCCAGGTCGGACAGGATGCTCGGCAGGTTCGCGGCCCGCGCGGCGACCGCTGCGGGAGTGGTGTCGAGGTGATCCAGCAGCCCGTCGACGTACGAGACGTCCACCCGGATCTTCTGCACCCGCCCGTCGACGTCGCGCATGACGAACTCACGGAACCCGAGCCGCGCCGACGAGGTGGCGTCCGCCGCCGACAGGGAGGCCAGCGTCGCCTCGTAGCCATCGTTGACCGGCACCCGCAGCAGCCGCAACGCCTCCGAGGCGATCTCGGTGTCCTCCGCGATCCGGCCGACGAAGACGGTGGAGACCAGGTTCTGGACGTCGAGGCCGAGGATGTCGCGCGGGTTCTGCGAGGCGACCAGCGCGGCCAGGTTCCACTTGCGGGAGTCCCGGGCGAGCCGGACCAGGAAGGACCGCCCGGAGCGCCAGCCCTCCATGAAGTGCGCCTCGTCGAGTCCGACCAGCTTGCGCGACGACATCGACCCGCCGTAGCAGCGCCGTACCGCGAGTCGGTGCGCGGTGTGCAGCATCGGCAGGGCGAGCGCCTCCTCGGCGGACCAGTACTCGCGCTCGATCTTGAGGTCGGGCAGTCGCAGGCCGGCCATGGTGATCACGGTCAGCGCCGCGTCGGCGCCGAGCAGCCCTTCCGGCGGCCGGCCGAAGAAGAGCATGGCCAGCGGCATCTCGGCGGTGTCCAGCAGCAGGTTGGCCAGTTCCTTGCCGGCGTCGTCGTCGAGCCCCTGCAGGCAGGCGACCACGTCGTCCAGCGTGGAGGTCTCCTCGGCCGGGACCTGGCGTACGGCGTGCCGGAACAGGGTCGCGGTGGCCGCCTCGCGGGCCACCTGTGGCGGCACCAGCATCATGCAGATGTCCTGGACCAGCATCCGCCGCTCGGCCCGGGCGTTGGAGACCGCGATCTCGAACTCCCGGTCGCCGCCTGAGCCGCTGCCGAACTCGCTGCGCAGCGGCGTGGGGATGAGTGAGTAGGGCGCCAGCGTGCCCTGCTCCGAGCCGGTCAGGTTGAGCACCCGGGAGTACGGCCGCAGCTCGGGCATCGCGCAGAGCCGGGCCAGCGGGCCGGACGGGTCGAGCAGCGTCACCTGGACACCGCGTCGGGCGGCGAGGTAGCCGAGCGCGCCGAGCAGGGTCGACTTGCCACCGCCCGGCTCCGCGACGAAGACGGCGAGCCCCGAGCGCTCCCGGACCTCCATCGGGAAGTGCAGGTCCAGGAAGACCGGCCGGCGACAGGTGCCGGAGGTCCGGCCGATCAGGTCACCGCGCCGGTCGCCGACCGTGGACGCGGCCTGCGGCAGCGCGGCGGCGAGCAGCGGGACCGGCATCCGGCGGACGTAGCCGGTGTTGGCGATCGGCTCGCCCGGGATGAACTCGCGGGCCAGCCAGTCCTGGTTCTTCGGGTGCTGCAGCGAGATCCGCAGCTCCCGGGAGTAGAGCTGGATGAGCCGGCGGGCCCGTTCCAGGCACTCCTCCCTGGTACGACCACCGACCGCGATCCGGTGCCAGCCGTGCGCGCGGGCCGAGTCCACCGGCAGCCCGGTGGTCATCTCGTCGCCGATCACCAGGGCGCGCTTGGCCAGCCGCTCCAGCTCGGGCGGGGCGTCGATGCCGTGCTCGGCGTAGTCGAGCTGCTGCGACCGGATCATCCGGAGCCGGTGCTCGAGGTTACGGAAGGAGTCGCCGGAGCCGAGAATGTCGACCCGGGTGGAGATCTCCATCGGCCAGGGCAGCCGTTCGTGGAAGTGCAGCCAGGGTTCGTGCCGCTCGGGGATCTCCAGCGGCTCCATCCGGCCGACGGCGAGCACGGCGACGTGCCGCTCCTCGCCGGTCATCCGGTTGACCAGCTTGACCGTCGAGCCGTACGGGGTGCGGTAGCGCTCCACCTGCTCGGTGAGGGCGAGCAGGTCGCCCCGCTCCCACCGGCCGTCGGTCACCGGGGAGAGCGTGCCCGGCGGCGCCATGCAGAGGGCGACCGAGCGGTAGAGCAGCCACTCCAGCTCCTGGGCGGTGACCCGCCGGCCCCGCATGCCGAACGCGCCCAGCACCTCGTCGAACTGCTCCACCGTCCGACCGAGCTTGCGGCGTTCGCCCTCGGCGACGCCCCGGCCGAAGGTCCGCAGCACCCGTTCGGTCAGCGAGTCGCCGAGCGAGCGTCGGGCGAAGGTGACTCCGAGGTACGTCTGGCCCTCGGCGTGGTTCACCGCCATCAGGTGCTGTTGCGCGGCGACGAGATGATCGGCCCAGCCGGCGGTGCCCGGCACGTCCGGCAGCGGCGAAGCGGTGTGCGCGTCGATCGTCCGCGCCCACTCGTCGGCCGGGAAGGGTCGGGTGGTGCGCCGCAGGTGCAGCCGGAAGCCGGCGAGGCCGGCGTACTGCTCGGAGATCGCCGAGAGCAGCGCCTCCCGCTCGGCGTCCGGGCGGAATGCCCAGCGCACCTCCGGCAGCCAGTACCAGGCGGTGACGGTGTGGGGGGTGAAGGTCAGGTGGCCGGCGATCTCGGTGATGGCCAGGTCGATCGACGGGTCCCGGTCACCGAACTTGATCTTCGGAGGACGCACCCGGGTGGGCCGGACGGGCTTGTCCCGCCGGTCGGCCGACCGCTGTCGGGGCGGGCCGACCTCGCGACCGGCCGGCTCGTCCGCCCTGCGACCGGTGGCGGACTCCACCGCCCGCCGGCCGGCCGGGGCTTCCACGGCCTCCCGCCGGGGCGGCGGTTCGACGGCCTCGCGGGCCGGCCGCTCCACCGGATCGCGCCGTACCGGCTGCCCGGGCGGTGCCGGTACCGCCCGATCGGCGGCCGCGTCCTGGCCACGAGCCGGC
>JAEVHO010000195.1 GCA_016802835.1 Micromonospora sp. ATA32
GTCGCAGCCAGCCAGGGCGGCCAAGGCGTGCTGCGAGAGGCGGCGTGCGGCCCGCTCGCGGCGAAGAGCGGCACCGAGGGTGTCGCGGAGGCGGGCCTGCTCGTCCGGTCCGGGTACGCCCCGGTTCCCCACGTCTACCGGCCTGACGGGCGCGGCTGCGCGAAGAGCATCCGGAGGAACCGAGGGCGCGGTCACGACGCCTTCTTCCAGTAGGTCGGGGACTTGGGGCAGAGGGTGCAGGCGTTGACGAGTGGCCCGTCGGCTTGGGCGCGGCCACCGCAGCAACGGGTGCCGGCGGGAGCGCCGGGTGCGCTGAAGGGCACCCGGGCTGCGGACGCTCCGCTGACCGCGAGAGCGTCCGCAGCGTCCGCAGCAGCGTCCGCACGCCAGATCCGGATCTTGCGAGTCCGCTTGTGACCCTCGCGGTAGAACTCGATGCTGATGCCGGCGGCCATGAGGGCTGGCGTGATCCGCTTGAGCGCGCCGGACGCGCCGTGCGGCGTCTTCGGCCACCCGCGCGGCATCGTGAGCGGGCCGTCGCCGCTGCTGGTCTTGGGTTCCGCCCACTTGAGCAGCTCGGACGCGGTGCCGTCGAAACCCGCCCCGGGGTTGATCAGCCCGTCGATGCGCTTGCGGATTTCGTCGGCGAACGGGTCGCCGCTGATCACCGCGTCGGCGAGGTCGGCGAAGGTCTCTTCGTAGTCGGCGCGGGTGTTCCACCCGGTGACCTGGTCGAGCGCGACCAGGAAGCGCGTGAAGTCGGCCATCCTAGGCAGGTCGGTGGCTTCCACGTCAGGCAGCACCTTCAGCACCTGGGAAAGCAGGTTGAGCATGGCGCCCAGCGTCTGCGCCTGGTGCTGCTCGTAGGCGGTCCGGACGTCCTTCTCCGTACGCCGGGATTCCTTCGGGATGCGCTCCAGCTCGACCAGGAGCAGACGCTCCGCGAGGTCACCGCGCAGCGCCCCGGCGTCGATCGAAGTCATGATCACCGGGCGGAGGAACACCAGCACCGACAGGTCGCCGTCGGTGTAGAGGGCCCGTTTGGTCATGGCGTCGCCGGTGACGGCCTTGCACAGCGCGTCGGAAAACCACGGCTTGATCTCGCTGATGTTGTCCAGCGTGACCAGCCACGACCCGGACGCGGTGACCGCCCAGTCGGTCAGATCCTTCGGGGCGGTCCGGGTCGGGGCGGGCGACGGGTCGACGATGCCGCCGATCTGCTTGGCGGCGGTGGTCTTCGCGGTGCCCTGCTCGCCAAGCAGACCGAGCACAGGGTGGGGTTCGTCGGGGATGAAGGCGTGCAGCATCCACCCGACGATCAGCCGGAAGTTCTCTTCGGAGACGTTGAGGCCGGCGCGGAAGGCAGCGAGGGTGCCGGATGGGTCGGGGTCGGGCATGGCGCCGGTGAGCGCGGTGCGCCGGAACAGGGCCGGGCAGGCGGGGATGATCCGCCACCCGTCGGGGCTGACCTCGATGATCCGCCCGTCGGCGCCGCCCATGTCGATCATGAGCTTGTCGTCGTGCCGGTCGACGCGCAGCGAGATCCGCCGGCGAGGCTTGTCGAGAGCCTTGCCTTCAAGGACGTTGAGGGTGTCGGCCGATGCCTGCCCGGATGGCACCTTGCCGCGGGACTCCCACAGCAGCATGGCGAGGCGCTGTTTCAGCCCGGTCCGTCCGCGCAGCGGCATGGCGATGCTGGAGCCGCGCAGCTGGACGGCGTACGGCTCGCCATCGGAGCCGAGGAAGATGTCGAACCGTTCGCTGGCCATGGCCACGAGCAGCTCGGGGATGGTGGGTTCCTTGGACCCCCCACCCTTGCCGCCCTTTGCAGCCGCCGTCGGCGCGGGGTCCGCCGCGGCCTGGTCGTGCAGTTCCCACGGCATCGGCGGCGGCGGTTCGTCGTCCCAGTCGTTCACGCTGCTGTCTCCAAGAGGATGATCTGGCCGGGGCCGAGACGTACGCCAGCGCCGGGTATCGCGACGGGCGGCCAGTCGGGGTCGTCGAATCGCAGCGGCGGCGGTGGGGTCTTGCCGGGCAGGGCTTCGATCCGGGCCGCCACCGCCTCCTCGTAGGTCTTGCGGGCGAACGGCTTCCAGGTGGCCTCCATGGCGGCCAGCTCGCCGCGCTCGTACGCCCGGCCTTGCTGGAAGGCGAGGGTGACGGCCACCTCGAGCTGCTCGGCGACGCGGACGGGGCATCCGCCGGGCGGGCACCATCCGGCGGTCGGGGCGAGCAGGTCGGTGGTCACTCGACGTTCTCCGTCAGGCCGGCGATGGCGTTGCCCAGGGCGCCGTCGAGGGCGAGGATCAGCCGCCGGTACGTGGCGTCCAGGGCGGCGTACACGTCGGCCCGGCTGCCGCCGGTGGCGAGGGTGGCCACGGCGGTGTGCTGCATCGCGGCGATCATGCACAGCGCCGCGCTGGACCGGCAGGCCGCGGCCTGGTGGAACGCCTTGAAGGCGAAGGCGCGCTCGCCGTCATCGAGGTCTGAGGAACCATCGTTGGCCCCGGGGTCCGGGTCGGGCTGTAGGGTCTTCTTCATGTCGAGACTCGTCCTCTCGGCTGTCGGTGGCGATGGGTCCGGGTGATGGCCGGGCCCACGCTCATTTCTGAGGTCAGGCGGCCGAGGCCGGGCGTCCAGGCCCGCCCCCGCCCTTTTTCTGGCAGGCGGACGGATGGGCGAGTAGCCGCACGGCGGCCTCCCGCTGCTCAGTCGTCACCGGGGGAGCAGTTGCCAGCAGTTCGGCCACGCGCTCGGCGACGGTCTTGACGATCACGCGGCACGCTCGGGGGTGATCTCAAGCGCGTCAGCCCAGCGCACGGCGCTGGTGACGCGCGGCTTGGCCAGCCCTGTCTCCCAGCGCGACAGCGTTGAAGCGGTGGTGCCGATGATCACCGCAAGTTCCCGCAGTGACAGATCATGTGCCCGTCGAAGCTCGCGCGCCTTGCCCTGTGCGGCGAGACGGCGCATTGCCCTGGCTCGCCGTACCTGTTCGGGGGTCATGTCAGTAGTGCAACATCTCCCGTTACTGTTGCGCAACCCGTAACGGGAGGTGTTGCAGAAGCGATTTGGTTTCTGACACACTCACCGGATGGCGCTACAGGTCACGGTGGGGAACCGGTCAGACTCCGGTGACAAGCGCTTTCACGCGGTCGAGGTGACGGTTCAGGACTCGGAGGATCCGCGGCTGACAGCCACCTTCGGGTACGTCATCGGCGCGTTCACTCGCCCGCTGCTGCTGCGGTCGATAGCTGTTGGGCCGAGTGCAGGTGTGCCATTAGGCAAGCAGGCGCGTCTCACGATTAGCGGTGTACGCGACCTGCCGTTGTCACGTTGGGAGGCGGCAGCACGAGCGCACCTCGTGCAGCGGTTCTCTCTGTCTGAGGACCAGGTGCTGAAGGTCGCCCGCATCGGCCTCGGTGCCGCCGAAGAGGATCTACGACGGATGGCCGACATCATCGGGCCCGCGAAGAGCGTCGAGCGGCTCTATCCCGGCCTGGAGCATTCCGACCGCCCGGCGGACGTACGCAGGTACCGCAGCCTGCTGCACCTCGCCGAGGTGGCGCAGGAGTACAGATCAGCGCAGCTTGAGGGCGTGCCCGACCCGGCCGCCAAGGTGGCCCGTGATCGTGCCGTCAACCCGGCAACCGTGCGGTCTTGGCTTCATCGAGCGCGGAAGGCGCGCCTACTCGGCCCCGACCCTGGCCGTTAGCTGGTCGCCTTCCGCGGCACGATGTCGACCCGGTCAGGGTCGAACTTCGCCAGGCCGCGCCGGGCGGGGCCGACCGTGATCCGGTCGACGAACATCCGCAGCAGCATCCGCTTCGTGTCGATGTGAAGTTCTTTCCATCGGACCGCCAGGTCGGGCAGGTCGAACCGCGCCACCTCCGGTGAGCCCGACAGCCGGGCGTACTCCTCCCGAGCGTCCCGGAGCCGCCGGCGTACTTTCCGGACCGTCACGAGTACCTCGGGCAGCTCGTCTTCGTCGCCGTCCTCCATGTCCGCAGTCAGCAGCATGAGGCGCCGCTCGTCGGCCTCGATCCGGTCGAGCAGCTCGGCGGCGCGGATGTCCTCTGCGGCCTCCCGAGCCGCTAGATCGCGCAACGTTTGCGGATCGGACAGGCGGCCCACCATGTAGGCGTCGACCATGCCCACGAGGTCCGCCAGGCCGATGATGCGGCCGTTGCAGCCGCCCTCCTGTTTCGGCGGGCACCGGTACTTCAGCTTCCCGTGCTGCGGCACGACCGCCATCTTGATGCCGCGCTCACCACAGTCGGAGCAGTAGACGAAGCCGGTCAGGTAGTGCAGCCGGACGCGGCTGCCCGGCGGTCGTTCCTTGGCGTCGAGCAGCGTGCGGAGCAGCTTGTGCTGATCCTCTGTGATGATGGCCGGCCAGACGGCTTTGCCGACCACCACGTCCTTGTGCTCACGCAGGCCAGCTATCCGGCCGCTCCGCAGCATCCAGCGCAGCGCCTGCTGCGTCCACACGCCCCCGGTGCTGGTGGGGACACCACGGGTGTTGAGGTCGCCGACGATCGAGCGGAGGGAGTCCCCGGCGAGGGCCCGATCGGCGCACTCGCGCACGATGGCGGCCTCAGCGGGTTCGATGTCGTCGCGGACGATCTTCCGGCGGTTTCCCTCGCCCACGTAGATGCGGCGGTATCCGAACGGCCGCGGTCCGCCGTTGGCGATTTTTCCGTCGGCGGCCAGCTCTTCCACCTTGCGCTTGATGCGGCGCTGTAGCTGCTCGGCTTCGTGACGGGCGACTGAGCCCTTGATCCGGGCGGTCAGCCGGCCTTGCGGGGTGGCGAGGTCGATCTCACCGCCGACTGACGCGAGATGGACGCCGTACCGCTCGGCGAGCCCGATGAACACCTCGAGTTCGGCTGGCCGGCGGGTCAGGCGGTCAACGTCCCAGCAGATCACGGCGCTAATGTCGCCCGCCTGGATGGCGTCGAGCATCCGCTCGTACTCTGGGCGCTTCCGGCGACTGGTGGCCGAGACGTCGTTGTCGACGTAGGTCGCGGTGACTGTCCACCCGCGACTTTCGGCGAGCTTGCGGCAGTCGGCTTCCTGCCGGCTGACGCCCAGGCCGTGGCCCTCGCGGTCGTCGGAGATCCTGGCGTAGATTCCAGCGCGGACGGGCTTGTCTCTCATAGGTGCCAAGCGTACTGTGCGACACCACGGTTCGGCCTATCAGGATCCGGAGTTCCTGGACGCGGTGCGCCCGTCGGTCGCGCTGGTGGCGGTCGGCGTCGACAACGGCTACCAAGATGCGGGCTAGTGCTCCGCCCTTCAGGGCGGGGGTGAAGGCCCGCGCGGGAGGGCCGTCTAGGCCCGAGCGTTCTCTAACCCGGCCTGTTCTGCTGCTCGATGTACTGGCGCAGGACGGTCAAGGGTGCGCCGCCGACGGAGCCGGCGAAGTACGAGGCTGACCATAGGCGGCTGGCTCGCCAGTAGTGGCGCGCGAGGTCGGGGAACTCCTGTCGCATCCGCCGTGAGGACACCCCCTTGAGGCTGTTGACCAGCCTCGACAGGGCGACCTTCGGCGGGAAGTTGACGAGCAGGTGGACGTGGTTGTCCTCGCCGTTGAACTCGACTAGCTCGCACTCAAAGTCGGCGCACACCGCCCGCATGATCTCCTATAGGCGGGTCAGGTGCCGGCCAGTGAACACCCTGTGTCGGTACTTCGTGACGAAGACCAAGTGGGTGTGGAGGGCGAAGACGCAGTGTCGGCCAGTGCGGACGCTTGCAGTTTCGGTCATAGACCAACGCTAGACTGTCCGATGTGCAGCTCCGGTACAACTACCGCGTCTACCCGACGCCCGCCCAGCAGGAAGCGCTGGCGCGGGCGTTCGGGTGCGCGCGGGTGGTGTTCAACGACGGGCTGCGCGCGCGGCAGTCGGCGCGGGAGCAGGGTCTGCCGTACATCTCCGACGGCGACCTGTCCAAGCGGGTCATCACGCAGGCCAAGCAGACACCCGAGCGAGCGTGGCTGGGCGAAGTGTCCTCAGTCGTGTTGCAGCAGGCCCTCGCGGACCTGAACACCGCGTACCGCAACTTCTTCGCCTCGGCCAGCGGCAAGCGCAAGGGTCGCAAGGTGGCCGCACCTCGCTTTCGCTCTCGCAAGGATAACCGTCAGGCCATCCGGTTCACGAAGAACTCCCGGTTCGTAGTGCTCGACAACGGCCGGCTGCGGCTGCCGAAGATCGGCGACCTGAACGTACGGTGGTCCCGCAGCCTGCCGGCAGACCCATCGTCCGTGACCGTGATCAGGGACGCGGCGGGCCGGTACTTCGCTTCGTTCGTCGTGCAGACCAGCGACGAACCCTTGCCGCCGGTCGAGTCCGAGGTGGGCATCGACCTGGGGCTGACCCATTTCGCCGTGCTGTCCGACGGGCGGAAGGTGGCCGCGCCGAAGTTCCTGCGCCGGGCCGCCCGGAAGTTGCGCCGGTTGCAGCAGGACCTGTCCCGCAAGCAGCGGGGCAGCGCGAATCGCAAGAAAGCCGTCGTCAAGGTGGCCCGCGCCCACGCCCGGGTGGCTGACACGCGGCGGGACTGGCAACACAAGCTCTCGACACGGATCATCCGCGAGAACCAAGCGGTGTACGTCGAGGACCTGTGCGTGGCTGGCCTCGGCCGCACCAGGCTGGCGAAGTCCGTGCACGACGCCGGATGGGCGTCATTCACGGCGATGCTGGAGTACAAGGCCGCCCGATATGGGTGCACCTTCGGCAGGATCGACCGGTTCGCGCCCACGTCGCAGACGTGCTCGACGTGCGGGCGCCTCGACGGTCCAAAGCCGCTGTCCGTCCGGTCGTGGACCTGCCCCTGTGGGGCGGTCCAGACCGGGACGCCAACGCGGCGATCAACGTGTTGGCCCAGGGACGCTGGGACAACTCAAACGCCTGTGGAGCGCAGATAAGACCGGCACCCGTGCCGCGCCGCGCCGAGAAGCAGGAATCCACCCGGACGCCGCGTGTTCCACGCGCAGCGTGGAGGGAATCTCCGTCCTTTCTTTAGGGCGGAGAGAACGTCAAGGCCATCCCAGTCCGGCCGTGCTGTCCCGGCTGGCCCGCGGCGGCGCGCGGGTGCTGCGTACCGACACCGACGGGGATCTGGCGGCGGTCGCCGACCGGCGGGGCCTCGCCGTCGTGACCCGGGGCACCCCACCGGGACGGCAGCCGTGAATCGAGCGGCATTATGACGGTAGAACCTGGATTGACATAAATGTCTGGATTCGCGCTGACTGCGGGCTCCGCCGTCGTAGTAGCCGATGACCAGGCACGATCCGACTGCGGGCCGTGCGAATATGGGCGACGTGACCGCCGCCAGCCTCGCTCCTATTCTGCTCGTCCTCGGCGACGAGGAGCTGCTCGCCACGCGCGCGGTGACCGAAGCCGTCGCGAAAGCGCGCGACGTCGACCCGGAGGTGGACGTCCGCGAGTACCAGGCAGTCGCGCTCACCGTCGGGGAGATCGCCGAGATGCTCAGCCCGTCACTCTTCGGCGGGCGGCGGCTGCTCGTGCTGCGTTCCGGTCAGGACGCCCGCAAGGACCTGGTGACGGCGCTGCTGGCGTACGCGAAGAATCCTGACCCGGAGGTGCAGCTGGTCGTGCTGCACGTCGGCGGCGCCAAGGGCAAGGCGTTCGCCGACGGGCTCCGGGCGGCGGGCGCGACCGTGGTGCCGGCGGCGAAGCTCAAGGGGCACCGGGACCGGGTGGCCTTCGTCCGGGACGAGATCCGCCGCGGCGGCGGACGGTGCACCGAGGACGCCGCCGAGGCGCTGATCGCCGCCGTCGGCAACGACCTGCGCGAGCTGGCCGCGGCCTGCTCGCAGCTGATCGCCGACACCGACGGGCGGATCGGGGCCGACACGGTGGCCCGGTACTACCGCGGGCGGGTGGAGGTGACCGGCTTCACCGTCGCCGACGCGACTATGGTCGGCGACGTGCCGGCGGCGCTGGAGGCGCTGCGCTGGGCCCTGCACGTCGGGGTCGACCCGGTGCCGATCGCCGACGCCCTCGCCGACGGCGTACGCACCGTCGCCCGGGTCGCCTCGGCCGGCCGGGGCAGCCCGTACCAGCTGGCCAGCAGCCTCGGCATGCCGGCCTGGAAGATCGAGCGGGCGCAGCGGCAGAGCCGGGGGTGGACGCCGGAGGGCCTGGTGCGGGCGATGCGGGTGGCCGCCGAGTGCAACGCGGCCGTCAAGGGCGGTGCCGACGACCGGGCGTACGCGCTCGAGCGGGCGGTCTTCTCCATGGCGGCGGCCCGGCAGGGCGGCGTCCGGTGAACCGGTCGGCCCGGACGGCGTGGGCCACCCTCCCCGCCGACGAGGAGCGGTTCCGGCCGCTCTACGCCCGGGCCCTCGGGCTGCGCTTCGTCAACCCCGGTGGGGTGCTCTGCTTCGTCTTCTTCGAGGGCGCCGTCGCGCTCGCCGTGCTGCTCGCCCTCGCGGAGCTCGTGAGCTGGTGGGCGGTGCTGGTGCTGCCGGGGGGCGGTGGCCATGATGGTGAAGCTCAACGACATGGTCGCCGAGCTGGCGGTCCGGTCGGCGGCGCTGGTGCCGGAGCAGGAGCGGGACCGGTTCCGCCGGCAGATGGAGCCGGTGGTCGGCCGGGCGCGGGTGAGCTGGGACACCCGGACGGTCTCCGGCGTCGTCGTCACGTCCGACCCGCCACTGCGGGCGGCGCGTCCCGACCGGTCCACCGAGCAGTGGACGGCGGGCAGCCCGTAAACGCAGACAGCCGTAAGCCCCGGGCGACGCCCGGGGCTTACGGTCAGGTCTGTGGTTGTGGTCGCCTCGTCAGGCGGCGAGCGAACCCACGCGCTTGGCGATGGCCGACTTGCGGTTGGCCGCCTGGTTCGAGTGGATAACGCCCTTGCTGACCGCCTTGTCCAGCTTGCGCGAGGCGTCCTGCATCAGCGCGGTGGCCTTCTCGGCGTCACCGGCCTCGGCAGCCTCCTGGAACTTCCGGATGGCGGTCTTCAGCGACGACTTGACCGACTTGTTGCGCAGCCGGCGCTTCTCGTTCTGCCGGTTGCGCTTGATCTGGGACTTGATGTTCGCCACGCGACAGCCTCGTCTTGATAGCTCGGGTTGGTCAGCATCCGCGCGCGACGAGATTGCGTCATCGCTGCGCGAAGAGCCAGGTTACCAGGTCCGCCGGTACGAGCCAAAACGGCTCAGCCCCAGCCCTGCCGGGCGGCGAGCCAACGCAGGGCCTGCTCACCGCTCCAGCGCTGGTGCGAGCGGATGTGCGGGGAGGCCGTCGTCGGCCCCGAGGCGGCCGTCGTGAGCAGATATCCGGCCAGCGCCGCCAGCGTCACGTCCAGGGCGTCCGGGGGAGCGCCGGCGGTGGCCGGGTGGTCGGCGAAGAGCCGGTCCGCGTCGAGGCCGCTGGCATGGGCGGTGATCAGCAGACCGGCCAGGTCGAACCAGGCCGGCCCGTGGCAGAGCCAGTTCCAGTCGCAGATCCAGGCCCGGCCGGCCCGGTCGATCAGCACGTTGTCCAGCCGTAGGTCGCAGTGGATGAGCCCACCGGGGGCGCCGTCCGGTGGTAGCGAGCCGCCGGGCCCGGCGGCCACGGCGTAACCGGGCAGCCGCGATTCCAGCGCGACCAGTTCGGGCAGCCGTCCCCGCGCCGGCGGCGGCAGCTCCGGCGCCGGCTCCCGGCCGGCCGCGACCTCGCCCCACCAGAGGATGTCGTCGCGGGCCAGGTCGGCGAGCT
>JAEVHO010000196.1 GCA_016802835.1 Micromonospora sp. ATA32
GGTCGGCGCCGCCGGCGGGACCCTCGACGCCCTCGCGACCCCGGTCGCCGGCCGGGGGTCGGCAGAGCGGGTCGGCGGAGCGGGCCCGGCTGGCCGGCCGGATCGCCGCCGGGATCACCGCGCTGGCCGCCGCGCTGCACCTCGGCGCGCTGGTCACCCGGGGTGTCTCCGCCGAGCGGATGCCCTGGGGCAACATGTACGAGTTCGTGCTGACGGTCACCTTCATCGGGACCGCGGCCTGGCTGGCGGTGCTCTGGAAGCGCCCGTCGCTGCGCCGGCTCGGGCTCTTCCTGACCCTGGTCATGGTGCTGCTGCTGGCCTTCGCCGAGCTGAAGCTCTACGTCCAGGTGGTGCCGCTGATGCCGGCGCTGCAGTCGTACTGGTTCGTCATCCACGTCTCGACGATCGTGTTCGCCTCCGGCATCTTCCTGCTCGGCGTGGTGCCGGCGATCGCGTTCCTGATCCGCAACGGCTACGAGCAGGGCAGGCGCAGCTTCCCGTACACGTTGGCGCGGCGGCTGCCGGCGGCGGCCGGCCTGGAGCGGCTCACCTTCGCGCTGCACGCCTTCGCCTTCCCGATCTTCACCTTCGCGGTGATCGCCGGGGCGATCTGGGCCGAGGCGGCCTGGGGCCGGGCGTGGGGCTGGGACCCGAAGGAGACCTGGGCGTTCATCTCCTGGGTGGTGTACGCCGGCTACCTGCATGCCAGGGCCACCCCGAGCGTCAAGCGCAACGTGGCCACCTGGATCGCCGTGCTCGGCTTCCTCACCATGCTGATGAACCTGTTCGGGGTGAACTTCTTCTTCACCGGCCTGCACTCCTACGCCGGCGTCAACTGACCCGTCGCGCCCGTTCCCTCGACCGGGTCGTGAGGACCCGGTCGACGCCGAGCGCGACCTGGTAGGCGATCTCCGGGACGTCAGCCAACTCAATCCGCTCGGCCCGCATGGCGAGTTGGGCGTGCAGCTCGCGGGCCACCGCGTCCCGGATGTCGACCAGCAGTGGCGACAGGCCGTCCGGGTCGCCTACCAGGTACGCGTCACTCATCCCGCCATCGTTCCGCGCCGCACTCGTCGTGTCACCCGGACGCATTGCAAAATGTAGGACTACAGTTCTAAGAAGTGCAGTCCTACGAAATGCGGTGGCGAATGGTTGAACTGGCGAAGCCGGCAGGGATCTTCGACCGGGACGTCGAGTGGGCCGAGTTGGCGCGCTTCGCCGCCGACGAACGCCCCGGCGCGACCCTCGGGGTGGTCAGCGGTCGACGCCGTCAGGGCAAGACGCTGCTGCTCTACGAACTCGCCCGGGCGAGTGGCGGCTTCTACTTTGGCGCCACCGAGGCGACGTCGACCGAGTCGCTCCGGCGGCTGGGCGCGGCGCTCGGCGCGTACAGCGGAGCGCCAGGACCCGTTCAGCTGGCCGACTGGGCCGCCGCCGTCGACGCCCTGCTCGCCCTCGGGCGCGACCGTCCGGTGACCGTGGTCATCGACGAGTTCCCGTATCTGGTCCGTGCCGCACGGGATCTGCCGTCGGTCGTCCAACACGCGCTCACGCCGGGTCGGCCGGAACGTGCCCTGTCGCGGACCCGCCTGCTGCTCTGTGGGTCGGCCCTGTCCTTCATGGGCGGTCTCCTCGCCGGCTCGGCACCGCTGCGCGGCCGGGCGGGCCTGGAACTGCCGGTGCCGCCGCTCGACTACCGGGCCGCCGCGGCGTTCTGGGGCATCAGTGATCCCAGCTTGGCGGCCAGGGTCTTCGCCGTCGTGGGTGGTACGCCGGCCTATCGGCGGGAGTACGTGCAGGATGACGCGCCGACCGGGTCCGACGACTTCGACGACTGGATGGTCCGGGCGGTGCTCAACCCGGCCCGGCCGTTGTTCCGGGAGGCGCGATACCTCCTCGCGGAGGACCCCGATCTGCGGGACGTCGCGCTCTACCACTCCGTGCTCGCCGCGGTGGCCGAGGGCAACGCCAGCCGTGGCGGAATCGCCGGCTACATCGGGCGGAAGGCGAACGACCTGCAACATCCGCTCACCGTGCTGGAGGACGCGGGTCTGCTGGTCCGGGAGCCGGATCCCCTGCGGAGCGGACGCAGCAGTTACCGGATCAGCGAACCGCTCATCACCTTCTACCAGGCCGTGATGCGACCCGCCTGGACGGCGCTGGAGCAGCGCCATGGCGCGGACGTCTGGCGCAGGTCGCAGCGTCGGTTCGCCAGCGCGGTGCTGGGGCCCCGGTTCGAGGAGATCGTCCGGCAGTGGTCACTCCGCTTCGCCGACCCGGACACGCTCGGCGGGGTGGTCGCCGAGGCCAGCGCGGCCACCCTGACCGACCCGTCCAGCCGGACCAGCCACGAACTCGACCTCGTGGCGCTCGGTGAGCCACCACTCGGGGACGGGCCGCGCCCGCTGCTCGCGGTCGGTGAGGTGAAGTGGGGGCGTCGGCTGGGCGTGCCCGACCTTGAGCGGTTGCGGCGGGCGCGTGAGCTGCTGCTCCGGCGGCCCGGCGTGGACGCGTCCGGTGCCCGGCTGGTTCTGGCCAGCGGGGAGGGCTTCACCGACGACCTGACCCGGGCGGCGACCGCTCAGCCGGAGGTCGTCCTGGTGGATCCCCACGTGCTCTACACCGGCGAGCGGTGACGCCGCAGCCCTGCCGGGGTTCCCATGATCGTCTGCGGTTCCGCGACGTTGTCAGCGCCCGTGTCGGGTCGTAGGCGCGCAGGCGATCAGGGACGGGCCGGTCAGCCGCCGAACCAGCCGGGGATGTCGAGGCGGAAGAAGTCCGCCTCGGCGACCGTACGCAGGTCGTCCTCCATGGCTGCGACGCGGTCCGCGCCCAGCGTCGCCGCCCTGCCCGACGCGCGGCTGGAGGCGCTGCGTCGGTTCACCCTCGCGGTGCTCGACCATCGGGGCGCCGTGCCGGACGACCGGCTGCGCGCCTTCCTCGACGCCGGCTACCTGCCCCCGGCACGCCCTCGACGTGGTGCTCGGCGTCGGAACGTACACGATCTCCACCTTCGCCAACCGGCTCATCAGCGCGCCGCTGGACCCGCCGCTGGCCGGGTACGCCTGGCCGAGGTAGCGCCGGCGAGCCGCCACGTCGTGGTGGAGTTGGGCCTGGTCGGGCCCCACCACACCTACCTGTCGGTGGACCCGAGGAAGCCCAGCAGCAGGGCGAGCAGTTCCTCCGGCCGCTCCTCGAAGAGCCAGTGCCCGCACCCCTGGACCACCTCGCCGGTCACCGTCGTGGCGTACTGGCGGACCTGGGCGGCCACCTGATCACCGAGGCTGGCCTGGGCGCCGATCGCGAGCACCGGCATGGTCAGCTTCGTCGCCCGGTAGCCGGCGTTGTCGGCGACGTCCTGGCCGAAGGCGCGGAAGTACTCGAAGCTGGCCCGTAGGTGGGCCTCGTCGCGCAGATGCCGGGCGTACTCCTCGACGTCGGCGGGGCCGATGCTGCCCTTGTTGACCATGATCGAGTCGGCGAACCGGTCCACCCAGAGCGCCTCCCGGCCGGCCACCAGCTGCTCCGGCAGCCCGTTGGTGACGCTGAAGAAGCCGAAGTTCCACACCGCCGGGCCGGCGGCGGTCAGCGCGGGGAGCGTGTAGATGCTCTCGTCGGGGATCGGCGCCTCGCTGAGCACCAGCCGGCTCACCCGATCGGGATGGGCGGCGGCGTAGGCGTACCCGACCATCGTCCCGACGTCGTGGCCGACCAGCCGGATGTCCCGGTCCAGGCCCAGCCCGGTGAGCAGCCCGTGTACGTCGGTGGCGAGGGTCTTCTTGTCGTATCCGCCGGCCGGGGCGTCGCTGTCGCCGAAGCCGCGCAGGTCTGGCGCGACCACCTCGAAGGACCGGGCCAGCTCCGGCAGCACCCGGCGCCACATGTACCAGCTCTGCGGGTACCCGTGCAGCAGCACCAGGGTCGGCCCGCGACCGCCCCGGACGTAGTTGATCGTGACGTCGCCGACTCGCGTCCGCTGCTCGGTGAACCCCTCCGGAACCCGTCCGTCGCCCATGCCCGCCCCCCTTCGCCGCCGCACCGCTGCCGACTACCCCCTCGGGTTCCGGCCATGCCGACGACGCCCGGACGGAGGGCGGTCCGCCACCCGTCGTCGCCGCCCGGCCGCGCCATCGGTACTGGTTCAGGCGGGACGCCGGGCCGACGTGGGGCGCCCCACACCACCGGCGGCCACCCGGCATGGCTGCTCTGTCCGGCCGTGCGGGAGACTGGCCGCATGGCGGCTCGTGGCTTCCCGTACACCGATCTCAAGGACTTCCTCGCGGCGCTGGAGCGCGCGGGCGAGCTCCAGCGGGTCGACGTTCCGGTCGATCCCACCCTGGAGATCAGCGAGGTGGTCACCCGGACGGTCCGCGCGGGCGGCCCGGCGTTGCTCTTCGAGCGACCCACCCGGGGCGAGATGCCGGTGGCGATCAACCTCTTCGGCACCGAGAAGCGGATGGCGATGGCGCTCGGCGTCGACTCGCTGGACGAGATCGGCGAGCGGATCGGCGCGCTGATCAAGCCGGAGCTGCCGGTCGGCTGGTCCGGCATCCGCGAGGGCCTGGGCAAGGTCATGCAGCTCAAGTCCGTGCCGCCACGCAAGGTCAGGACCGCGCCCTGCCAGCAGGTGGTCTACCGGGGCGACGACGTCGACCTGGGCCGGCTGCCCGGCCTGCAGGTCTGGCCCGACGACGGCGGGATTTTCCACAACTACGGGCTGACCCACACCAAGCACCCGGAGACCGGCAAGCGCAACCTCGGCCTCTACCGGCTCCAGCAGCACTCCCGCAACACCCTCGGGATGCACTGGCAGATCCACAAGGACTCGACCGCCCACCACGCGGTGGCCGAGCGGCGCGGCGAGCGGCTGCCCGTCGCGGTGGCGATCGGCTGTGACCCGGTGGTGTCGTACGCGGCGTCCGCGCCACTCCCCGGCGACATCGACGAATACCTGTTCGCCGGCTTCCTGCGCGGTGAACGGGTGGAGATGGTCGACTGCCTCACCGTGCCGCTCCAGGTCCCGGCGCACGCCCAGGTGGTGCTGGAGGGCTACCTGGAGCCCGGCGAGCGGCTCCCCGAGGGCCCGTTCGGCGACCACACCGGCTTCTACACCCCGGTTGAGCCGTTCCCGGTGCTGCACATCGAGGCGATGACCATGCAGCGCGAGCCGGTCTATCACTCGATCATCACCTCGAAGCCGCCGCAGGAGGACCACGGCCTGGGCAAGGCCACCGAGCGGATCTTCCAGCCGCTGCTCAAGCTGCTGATCCCGGACATCGTCGACTACGACCTGCCGGCCGCCGGGGTCTTCCACAACTGCGCGATCGTCTCGATCCGCAAGCGCTACCCGAAGCACGCGCAGAAGGTGATGAACGCGATCTGGGGCGCCCACCTCATGTCGCTGACCAAGCTGATCGTGATCGTCGACGAGGACTGCGACGTGCACGACTACCACGAGGTCGCGTTCCGCGCCTTCGGCAACGTCGACTACGCCCGCGACCTGCTGCTCACCGAGGGGCCGGTGGACCACCTCGACCACTCGTCGTACCAGCAGTTCTGGGGCGGCAAGGTGGGCGTCGACGCCACCCGCAAGCTGGCAGCCGAGGGCTACACCCGCGGTTGGCCGGACGAGATGACCATGTCGCCGGAGGTTGTCTCCCTGGTCGACAAGCGCTGGAAGGAGTACGGCATCTGATGGCGGTCCTTGACGCGCCGGCGGAACGTCCGGGCCGGGTGAAGTCTTTCCTCAAGCTGGTGGCGATCGAGCACTCGGTCTTCGCGCTGCCCTTCGCCTACCTGTCGGCGCTGACCGCGATGCAGGTCGACGGCGGGCGGGTGCGCTGGCTGGACCTGCTGCTGATCACCGTGGCGATGGTCGGGGCACGGACCTTCGCGATGGCCGCCAACCGGATCCTCGACCGGCGGATCGACGCCCGGAACCCCCGTACCGCCTCCCGTGAGCTGGTCACCGGGGCGGTGAGCGTGCGGACGGCCTGGACCGGCGCGGCCGTCGCGCTGGTGGTCTTCCTGGCCGCCGCCGCCCTGCTCAACCCGCTCTGCCTGGTCCTCGCGCCGCTGGCCGTGGTGCCGTTGGTGCTCTACCCGTACGGCAAGCGGTTCACCAACTGGCCGCACGCCATCCTGGCGATCGCTCAGGCGGTCGGCCCGGTCGGCGCCTGGCTCGCGATCACCGGCACCCTCGACGGATCGTGGCCGGCCTGGCTGCTCGGCGCGGCCGTCGGGCTCTGGATCGGCGGCTTCGACCTGATCTACGCCTGCCAGGATGCCGACGTGGACCGGCGGATCGGAGTGCACAGCGTGCCGGCGCGCTACGGCCTGCGCTTCGCGCTGCACGCCTCGACCGGCGCGCACGTGGTGACCTTCGCGCTCTTCATCTGGTTCGGCGCGCTGGTCGGCTTCGGCTGGCTCTGGTGGATCGGCCTGGCGCTCACCGGGGTCGCCTTCGGCTACCAGCACCTGGTGGTCAGCCCCACCGACCTGAGCAAGGTCAACCGGGCGTTCTTCACCGCCAACGGGTTCGTCGGCATCGCGCTCTTCGTCTTCGCCCTGCTCGACCTGGTGATCCGGCTCGGTCTGCGGGCCTGACCGGTCGGTCTGCGGGCCTGACCGGTCGGTCTGCGGGCCTGACCGGCTCGGCCTGCGGGGCCGCCCGCGGGGCGGTCAGGCCGGGTCGGCGACGGGGTAGCGGGCGCTCTCGCACGTCCAGTCGATCGTGCCGCGGACCGCGTTCGCCACCCCGTCGAGATGGTGGGTGACCGCCTCGTCCAGCGCCGGGCCGAACGACGGCACCGACGCGCGGAGCGCGACGAAGCGCCTCATCGACTCCCGCCAACGCGCCGCCACCAGCTCGACCGCCGTCTCCAGCGGCAGGTCCCGCTCGCCCGCCACCGCCAGCACCAGGTTGTGCCCGCCCGAGGTGGCCCGGTCCCGCTCCAGCGAGGCCAGGTCGTTGTACCAGGACAGCAGGTCGTTGCCGACCGCGGCGACCCGGCGCAGCAGCGGGTGGTGGTAGACCGGGTCGGGCAGCGGCCGCCCGGTGGCGAACTCGATCAGCGGGTACGACACGTACGCCGCCGAGGTGGCCCGCCGCAGCTCGACGTACTCGGCGACGCCCGGCGCCCGGCCGGCCGCCTTGGCGACCGCTTCCCGCCAGGTGCCGTCGAGGTGGTCGGCGACCGCATCGGTGAAGCGTGCCCGCCAGCGCGCCGGCATCCGGCGGCGTGGCACCCGCCATCCCTCCAGCAGCAGCCGGCGCAGCGGACCGGTCAGGCCGGGATGACGCACCCGGGGACCGTCCCGCAGCAGGCAGAGCACCCCGTCCCGGAGGGCGCGGATCTGCTCCGGCGTGAGCCGGCCGGGGCCGTCACACGCGTCGTCGACCAGGAAGAACCAGGTGAACAGGGCGGCCAGCACACGCAGGTCCGGCTCGGCGGCGTCCGGGTAGAGCCGGCCGGCGTACCGGGCGAAGCCGGCGCGGTCCAGCCGATCCAGGGCAGCCTTGTCCAACGGCAGCCCCAGCCGGGGCAACCGGTCGATCAGCCACTCCTGCACCGCCCCCGCGTACGGCGACAGCCTGGGCGGGATCGGGCAGTCGGACCGCAGCGACCGGAGGACCGCCTCGGTCATCACCGATTTCCTCCCCTGCGACACGGATCGCCCCGGCAGCATGGCAGGTCGCCTCCGCGCGTGGTGGCCCGGGCGGACAACGCGTACCAGCCGGGACATCAAGGACCGTCCCGCGGACAGTGGGCGGTGCCGGACCGCTCGTGGTGGGGGTGGCCGGCGCGCCGCGCCGGTGACCAGGCAGGCTGGACGACATGCGCGAACCATGGGTGGTGGGGGTCTCCGGGGCGTCCGGCACGCCGTACGCGGCGGCGGTCGTACGCGGGCTGCTCGACGCGGGGCAACCGGTGGACCTGATCGTCTCCCGGGCCGCCCGGCTGACCCTGCTCGACGAGACCGGCCGCCCGTTCCGGGACGGGCACTGGGCCGAGGACCTCACCGCCTGGCTGGGGCGCGACCTGACCGACGCGGACGTCCGGCACTGGTCCGCCAGCGACCTCGCCGCCGGGCCGAGCAGCGGCTCCTATCGGGTACGCGGCATGGCGGTCGTGCCGGCCAGCACGGCGGCCTGCGCGGGGATCGCCATCGGGCTCTCCAAGGACCTGCTGCAACGGGCCGCCGAGGTCAACCTCAAGGAGCGCCGGCCGGTGGTGCTGGTGCCCCGGGAGACGCCGGTGACCCGCAGCCACCTGGAGCATCTGATCGCGTTGCACGATGCCGGAGCGGTGGTGCTGCCCGCCAGCCCGGGCTTCTACGGTGCGGGGGCGTCCGCCACCGCTCAGCAGTTGGTCGACTTCGTCGCCGGCAAGGCGCTGGACGCGCTCGGCGTGCCGCACACGCTGTTCCGCCGCTGGTCCGGCGAACTCGGCGCCGACCGGTCCTGACGCCGGCCGACCCTTCGATCAGTTCAGAGTGAGAGTGACGCGGACCGATCTTCCGGTCGGCCCGCGTGCCGTCTCCGCACCACTCAGTACATGCCGGCGTTGGCCGGGCCTGGCCCGGTCGAGGCGGCGGGCCCCACGTTGCGTGGCTTGCCCATGTCGTCCGCCTCGTCCAGCATGCCCTCCCCCTCAAGCAGAGCTCGCACCTCGGATTCCCGAAACCGGCGATGCCCGCCTGGAGTCCGGATGCTGCCTATCCGGCCGGCCGCTGCCCAGCGCGTCACAGTCTTCGGGTCTACCCGAAACAGTGCGGCGACCTCGCCCGGTGTCAGCAGGCGATCTCCAGTGTCCACAGCCCCCTCCTCGCGTCGACGAAGCCCCCGGCTGAACACACTGCCCCCGGCCGGTGCGAGCCCAGAGCCGTCATGAGGGACGTATGGCAATTACAGCACCAGCGACCTGGCCTGTCCGCCAAACGCGAAAAACGCACTGAGTGGGAAGTTAGTAAATGGTACCGGCGACACGCTCCCTTGACCGTCAGTCTGCGAACAGTTACCCGCTGTCACGTTCAACGGATGCTAATCGCCCGACGTTACGCCGTAACGGCTAGGGTCACAGTCCGTGGACGCGATCGACCGAAGCCTCGTTGACCTGCTGCGCGGCAACGCCCGCCTGTCGTACGCCGAGCTGGCCCGGCAGGTCGGCCTCTCGGCGCCGGCCGTGCACGAACGGGTCGGCAAGCTGGAATCGAGCGGCGTCATCCGGGCGTACCGGGCCGAGGTGGAGCCCGAGGCGATCGGGCTCGGCGTGACCGCGCTGATCGGCATCGTCGAGGACTCGGGCGGGGACACCGACGACGTGCTCGAGGCGTTCCGGCGAATGCCCGAGATCGAGTCCTGCTACTTCATGGCCGGAGTGGAATCCTTCCTGCTCAAGGCGCGGGTCGGCACCATCGCCGAGCTGGAGCAGCTGATCATGCGGCTGAACCGGACGCCGGGGGTGGCCTCCACCCGTACCGGGATCGCCCTGTCGACCAAGTGGGAGAACCGCCCGCAGCCGGCGGAACAGCCGGCCCCCTGACGGTTCCCGCCCGCGCGGCCCTGGTGCCCGGCCCGCGCGCGGCGGTAGCGTGCGCCGATGACCTCGCCACCGAGCGGAGTGGCCGTGGTGACCGGCGCCGCCGGCGGCCTCGGGCA